>DATFGS010000664.1:0-9364 GCA_035249225.1 Candidatus Methylomirabilota bacterium
CGCGCGGTGACGCGGCTGCTGGCGGTGGTGGGCGCGGTGACGCCACCCGGGCGCCTCGACGCGGCGGTGCGCTTCGCGGCCGAGCGCGCGGTCGACGGGGCGGCCCGGCGAGGCGACATCTCGGCCACCGTGCTGAGCCTGGGCGAGCATCGCGTCTCCTTCGCGGATGGGCGGCCGCTCGACCGCTATCCCGACGACACCGCGCGCGTCGTCGGGGCGATCGCCGAGTCCGATGCGGTCCTGCTCGCGAGCCCCGTGTATCGCGGCTCGTTCACCGGCGCGCTCAAGAACCTGCTCGATCTCACTCCGGTGGAAGCGCTGCGGGCCAAGCCGGTGGGCATCGTGGCCATGGGCGCGAGCCTCCATCACTACCTGGGCGTGGACTGGCAGCTCCGCGCGGTGCTCGCGTGGTTCGGGGCGCTGGTGGTGCCGACCAGCGTGTATCTCGAGTCCGGCCACTTCCAGGACGGCAAGCTCGCCGATCCGGCCGCGCGCGCCGGCCTCGGCGACCTGGTGGGCGCGCTCCTCGCGATGACGAGCCACGCCCGCGACCAGGCCGGCCCACCTCCTCTGGCCGCCGGGCGCGGCTAGCCGGTGGTCAGCGCTTGGGGGCGACGAAGCGGCGGATGATCTCGCGCGCGGCGGCCCCGCTCCAGTCGCCGCCGCCGACCATCCGGCCGACCAGCCGGCCCTCGCGGTCCACCAGGTAGACGGTCGGCGGACCGAAGACACCGTAGACCCGCCCGGTCACGTCACCCGAGGCGTCGAGCAGCACCGGCGCGGTGTAGCCGCGCTCCGCGACCGTCCGCTTCACGACGTCCGCGCTCTCGCGAAAGCTGATCAGCAGGACTTCGAGACCCTGTCCCTTGAATTCCTCGTAGAGCCGATTGACGGAAGGTAACTCCTCCCGACAGGTCGGTCACCAGGTGGCCCAGAAGAACAGGAGCAGCGCCTTGCCCTTCCGATCTTCGAGCCGCACGGTGCGCCCGTCGAGCGCGGGCAGGGCGAAGGCGGGCGCGGGCCTGGGCGATTCATAGGCGTGGATGCCCAGCGTCTCCCAGCCGGGAGGCGCGGCGGCGGGCTGCGCCGCCGCGGCCCCGGCCCAGAGCGCCGCCGCGATCAGGATGGATGCGGCGAGCGGGCGCCTGCTCACACGCCCGCGTCCTTGAGCGCCTTGAGCACGTCGGCGGGATCCAGGAGGTCGAGCGCGTTCTCCATGACCTTCATGTACCGGACCACGCCGTCCTTGTCGATGACGTAGTAGGCGCGCTTCGCGTAGCGAAAGATCGGGCTCTTCTCGTCGGTGACCAGCGCGTCGTATCCGGGCAGCATCGCGCGGCGGAAGTCGGAGAGCAGGGGGTAGCTGATCTTGTTCTGCTTGGTGAAGGCGTCCAGCGTGGCCGCGTGGTCGGCGCTCACGCCCACGACCTGGGCGCCGGCGGCGGTGAACTTCGGCAGGCTCTCCTCGAAGCCGAGGAGCTCCTTGGTTCAGGTACCGGTGAACGCCTGGATGAAGGTGAAGACGACCACGGGGCCCTTGGCGGTCAGCTCGGACAGCTTCACGGGCTTGTTCCCGGGGCCGGGCAGGGTGAAATCGGGCGCCTTCTGGCCGACTTCCAGGGCGGCGGCCGGGCCGGCCGAGCCGAGGCCGACGGCGGCCTGCAGCAGGGCCGCGAGCAGCAGCGGGGTCATTCGACGCATGGCATGCTCCTTTCCGGGCTAGTGGGTGACTCTCAGAGAACGGGCGGGGGACTCCCGAAGTTTCCGGGCCCCGCGCATAATGCTCGCATGCGCGGGTCGATCTCCACCGAGGCTTTCGTCGCGGGCGGCATGGCCTGGAGGATCCACCGGGAGCGGGTGCTCCTGGCCGGCTGGGGCCGGGCCATCCTGCTCCAGCTCGCGCACCCGAAGGTGGCGCGCGGGGTGGCCGAGCACAGCGGGTTCACGGCCGACCGCTGGGGGCGGCTCCGGCGCCTGCACCGGACGCTCTCCGCGATGCTGGCGCTGACCTTCGGCTCCGAGGAGGAGGCCGCGGGCTCCGCCGCGCGGATCAACGCCATTCACGACCGCGTCCACGGGCGACTGGACGAGGCGGCCGGCGGCGCATCGTACAGCGCCCACGATCCGGTGCTGCTCACCTGGGTGCACGCCACCCTCGTCGAGTCGTTCCTGCTCACGTATCGCCTCTTCGTGGGGCCGGTCACCCCGGCGGAGGCCGATCGCTACTGTGAGGAGGCCGGCGGCATCGAGGCGGCGCTCGGGATCCCGCCGGGCCGCCTGCCGCGAACGGAGGGCCGGCTCCGCGAGTATCTGGACGCGATGCTGGACTCGGGCGTGATCGAGGTGACCGACACCGCCCGTCGGCTCTCGCGCGAGGTCATCCGGCCGCCCGCCCCGGCCGTCGTCCGGCCCGCGCTCTGGCTGGCGGCGCTGCCCGCCGTCGGTCTGCTGCCCCCCGCGATTCGCGCGGCCTACGGCTACCCGTGGGACGGCCGGCACGAGCGCGTGATGCGGATCCTCGCCGCCGCGACGCGCGGCGGCCTCCCGCTGCTGCCGCCCGTCCTCCGCTACTGGGCGGTGGCGCGCCGCGCCGCGCGGCGGCTCGGCCGATGACCGAGATCACGCTCGGGATCGAGTCGCCCCGCCAGGCCGACGTGGTGCGCCTGATCGAGGCGCTCGACGTCTACCAGGGCGGGCTCTACCCGGCGGAGAGCAACCACTTCCTGGACGTGGATGCGCTCGCGGAGACGAGCGTGCGCTTCTTCGTCGCGCGGCGGAATGGACAGGCGCTGGGCTGCGGCGCGCTCCGGATCGACCCGGCGGGATGGGGGGAGCTGAAGCGGATGTTCGTGTCCCCGGAGGCCCGGGGACTCAAGCTGGGGCGGCGCCTCCTCGAGCGGATCGAAGAGGAGGCGCGCCGGGAGGGGCTCGGTTCGGTGCGCCTCGAGACCGGCATCCACCAGCCGGAGGCGCTCGGGCTCTACCGCTCCGCGGGCTACGTGGAGCGGGAAGCGTTCGCCGGCTACACCTCGGATCCGCTGAGCGTCTTCATGGAAAAGCGCCTCTGACGGCCCCACCACACGCCGCCCAGCACGGCGGCGGTGCCGCCGACCCCGAGCGCACCCAGCATCATGCCGCGCCGGAGCGCATCCCAGCCGCGGCTGACACGCACCACCACGTGCGGCGGAATGGCGTCGATGTCGGCGCGAATGCGCCAGCGCGCGAACGCGAGCGGATCCGCGGGGTGCCAGAAGCTGCCGCGGTCGTCGGAGATACAGAGGTGAAGGTCGCAGCTCTGCGGGTCGGCGCACGGCTCGGCTCGCCAGCCGAGTCCGCGGCCCCGCATCCCCGTGCTTTGTAGCGCCAGGCTCTCCATGGTGTTGCCCCTCCCGACCTGACTTGGACCCGCGGCGGAGGCGGGTTGAGCCTCGCTCAGAACCGGTGTGTGGCGAGGGCTCCGTACTTCTTCAACCCGCGCTCCGCCTCGAGTGTTCCAGAGATGAGCAAGAGCCGGGCCACCGCGCGGTTCCGGAGAAAAGGCGGGTTCCGCGAGGTTCTCGTCAGGTTCGCTGCTTCGCGTTAAGAAAGGCGAGGCGCCAACTGTGGAAGAGATTACCCTGAGCTAGCCCTCAGGTGGCGAGGACGCCCCCGCCAAATCAGTGTGTTAGAGTACGCCCATGCCTGCGGTGCTGATCACGGTCGAGGGCGTCGAGGGATCCGGCAAATCCACCCAGTGCGCGCGGCTGGAGCAGCATTTGTCAGGGCGCGGCCTCCAAGTTGTGCGGACCAGCGAGCCCGACGGCACCCCGCTGGGCCTCCGGGTACGGGCCCTGTTCGAGGCCGATGGCCCCACGCCGACGCCGCTCACCCAGGCGTTCCTCTTCATGGCCGCGCGTCAGGAGCACGTCACGCGCGTCATCGCGCCCGCGCTCGCGCGAGGGGCGGTGGTGATCTCCGACCGCTACGCGGACGCGACGGTCGCCTACCAGGGCTATGGTCAGGGCATGGACGTCCAGACCATCCGGGAGCTGAACATGCTGGCGACCGGTGGCGTCCTGCCCGACCTCACGCTGGTGCTGGATCTCGATCCGGTCGCGGGCATGCGGCGCATCCGCGGGCGCGCGCTCGACGCCTTCGAGAAGATGGACGCCGCCTTCCACCGCCGCGTGCGCGAGGGGTACCTGGAGATCGCGCGGGCGGACAAGAATCGCGTGGTCGTGCTGGACGCCGACCGTGATCCGGACGCGCTCCACGCCGACGTCGTGCGCGCGGTGGACGAGCTGCTCGCGCGGCGCGGAGGCGTCCGTGGCGCTTGACGCGATCCGCGATCAGGCCGAGGCGGTGACGCTGCTGCGGCGTGCGATCGCCTCGGAGCGGGTGGCCCACGCCTACGCCTTCGTCGGCCCCGAGGGCTCGGGCCGCAAGGCCGCCGCGCTGGCCTTCGCGTCCGCTCTCGTCGCGCCGCTGGGCGGCCCCGCCGCCGCCCGCGTCGAGCGTGGCGGCCATCCCGACGTGCACCTGCTGGGGCCGACGCCGCCCCCGAGCAATCCAAAGGGCACGCCGGCGCTGCGCATCGAGGCGATCCGGGAGCTGGAGCGCCGGGCTTCGCTCAAGCCCGCCGAGGCGGCCTGGAAGGTCTTCATCGTGGACGAGGCCGAGAAGATGACCGCCTCGACGCCGCAGGCCCTGCTCAAGACGCTCGAGGAGCCGCCCGCGCGCACCGTGATCGTCCTGGTTCTCTCCCAGCTCCGTGCGCTGCCCGCCACCGTGCTCTCGCGCTGTCAGGTCGTCCGCTTCCGCCCCCGGCTCGTGGCGGGCGTTCCCGCGCTCTTCCCCGACGTGAGCGGCGAGGCGCCCGCCCGCAGCCTGCGGCTCCTCGCCGAGGCGCGCGAGCAGGGCGTCGAGGCCATCATGCGCCTGGGCGACCAGGTCGGCCGGGACCGGCCGGCCGCGGAGGCGTTCGTCCAGGCGTGCTGGCTCTGGCACCGCGACCTGCTCTGCGCGGCGGCCGGCGCCCCCGGGCTGGCCGTCTTCGGCGAGTCCGCCGCGAAGGCGGGCGGGGCGCGCTCGCTCGACCAGGTGCTGGACGCGCTGCGCGATTGTCGCGAGGCGTGGTTCGCGCTGCAGGGCAGCGTCTCGCCCCGGCTCAGCGTGGAAGTGCTGCTGGGCCGGCTCACCGGAAAGGCCGCCTGACATGACCGAGCCGCTCGAGCCCGCCGCGACCGCCGCCTCGGTGGCCGAGGAGACGCCGCAGTACCTGATCGGGGTGCGGCTACGCGAGCCGCTGCTGGCCGAGGACCACCTGACCACCGACACCGATCTCCACGTCGGCGACCTCGTGGTGGTGGACATGGGCGGCGGCAGCGCGGTGGGCGAGGTGCGCCGCCCCCGGCGCGCGCTGCCCGCCTTCAAGCGCGACCGCGTCTACCGCCGCGTCGTCCGGCGCGCCACCACCGCGGAGGCGGGCGAGTGGCACGACCGCCGGGCGCGCGAGCTGCGGGGGGTGGAGACGTGCCAGCGGATGGCGCGCGCGCGCACGCTCGCCATGAAGATCGTGGACGTGGAGATCGAGGCCTCGCGCCGCCGCGTCACCGTCTTCTTCAACTCGGAGGAGCGGGTGGACTTCCGCGACCTCGTGCGCGACCTCGCCCGCGAGTTCCACGCGCGGATCGAGATGCGCCAGATCGGGGCGCGCGATACCACCAAGATGCTCGACGGGATCGGCCCCTGCGGCCGTCAGCTCTGCTGCTCGTCGCACCTGCGCAAGTTCGATCCGATCTCGGTGAAGATGGCCAAGGCCCAGGACATGCCCCTGACCGACAGCCGGCTGCTCGGCAACTGCGGGCGCCTGAAGTGCTGCCTGCTCTACGAGTTCTCGACCTACGAGGAGCTGCGCTCGCGGCTGCCGCGCGTGAACTCCGCCTGCTCCGCCGACTGCGGCGGGGCCGGGTGCATGACCGGCAAGGTGCGGTCGCTCCGGGTGCTGAAGCAGTCGGTGGTCGTCGGCTTCCCGGACGGCACCGAGGCGGAGGTCCCGCTCGACCAGCTCACCTGGGAAGGGCGCGACCACGTCAAGCCGGCCTGAGGCGGTCGTCCACCTCGACGCATGAGCACCTTCTACCTCACGACCCCGATCTACTACGTCAACGCGCGCCCGCATCTCGGGCACGCGTGCACCACCATCATGGCCGACGCGATGTGCCGCTACCGCCGGCTGGCGGGCGACCGCGTGTATTTCCTCACCGGCACCGACGAGCACGGGGAGCGGATCGCCCAGGTGGCGGCCGCGGCCGGCCAGTCGCCGCAGGCCTACGCGGACGGGATCGCGGCGGTCTTCCGCGAGACGTGGCGGCGCCTCGGCATCACCAACGACGACTTCATCCGCACCACCGAGCCGCGGCACCGGAAGGTCGTGCAGGCCGTCCTGCAGCGCCTCCACGACGCGGGGGAGATCTACTTCGGCGAGTACGGTGGCTGGTACTGCTACGGCTGCGAGCGCTTCTACACCGAGAAGGAGATCGTGGACGGCAAGTGTCCCGATCACCAGACCGCGCTGACCTTCGTCAAGGAGAAGAACTACTTCTTCAAGATGTCGAAGTACCAGGGGTGGCTGATCAAGCACCTGGAGGACAACCCCGGCTTCATCCAGCCCGACCGGTACCGGAACGAGGTGCTGGGCTTCCTGCGCGAGCCGCTCCAGGACCTGTCCATCAGCCGGCCCCGGTCGCGTCTGGAGTGGGGCATCCCGCTGCCCTTCGACGACCAGTACGTGACCTACGTCTGGTTCGACGCGCTCATCAACTACTACTCCGCGGTCTCGGACCCGGCGAACCCGAAGACCCGGGGGCTCTGGGAGCACGTCGAGCACCTGATCGCCAAGGACATCCTGAAGCCGCACGGGGTCTACTGGCCGACCATGCTGAAGGCGGCCGGCATCCCGCTCTACCGGCGGCTCAACGTCCACGGCTACTGGTCGCTGGGCGGCAGCAAGATGTCCAAGTCCGTCGGCAACGTGGTGGAGGCCCTCCAGCTCACCGACAAGTACGGCCACGACGCGTTCCGCTACTTCCTGCTCCGCGAGATGAACTTCGGCCTCGACGCCTCCTTCAGCGAGGAGGCCTTCGTGGATCGCCTCAACGCGGACCTGGCCAACGACCTCGGCAACCTGGCGAGCCGGGCGAGCACGCTGATCGCCGCCGCGGGTCCTGTCGCGGCGGTGAGCGCCCCGGTCGAGGCCGCGGACCGCGAGATCGCGGCCGCCGCCGCGGAGGCGCGCGCCGCCCTCGAGCAGGCCATGCAGGAGTTCGCCTTCCAGAAGGCGCTCGGCGGGATCTGGACCTTCATCGGGGCGGTGAACCGCTACGTGGACACGAGCGCCCCGTGGGCGCTGGCCAAGGACCCCGCGAAGCGGCCGCGCCTCGAGCGCGTGCTGTGCACGCTCGCCGACTCGCTCGGCTTCCTCGGCATCGTGCTCGATCCCTTCCTGCCGGACGCGTCCGGCAAGATCCGCGCCGCGCTCGGCCAGAGCGCGCCGCCCACGCTCGAGGGCGCCGTCGTCGGCCGCCTCGCGTCGGTGCCGCGCGTCACCAAGATCTCCGGCCTGTTCCCGCGCGTCGACACCAAGCCCGCGCCGACCACCCCCTCCCCTCAGGGGAGAGGGCCGGGTGAGGGGCCTAGTGGTGAGACGGCCGGCAAGATCCCGATCACCGACTTCCAGAAGGTGGAGCTGCGCGTTGCCGAGGTGCTCGCGGCGGAGCGGGTGCCGAAGTCCAAGAAGCTCCTCAAGCTCTCGATCCGGGTGGGCGAGGAGACCCGCACGCTGGTGGCCGGGGTGGCGGAGCACTACGAGCCGGGCGACCTCGTCGGCCGCAAGGTGGTCATCGTGGCCAACCTGCAGCCGGCCACCCTGATGGGGGTGGAGTCGAACGGGATGGTGCTCGCCGCCGAGCACGGCGGCACGCTGTCGCTGCTCACTCTCGACAGGGACCTGCCCTCCGGCGCCAAGGTCAAGTAGTGCGCGCCGTCCTTGGGGAGACGTTCCGCCTCCTCGCGCGCCACCTGCATCTCTTCACCCTGATCTCGCTGACGGTGTGGCTGCCCACCCACGTCCTGCTCAACTACCTCGAGTTCTTCGACCCGGGCGAGGACTCGGCGGGCCGGGCGCTGCGGATCGTCCTCACCGCGCAGGTGGTGCTCGACCCGTTCGTGGTGAGCGCGCTGCTGTCCGCGCTGGCGCGCATCAAGCACGGCGTGCCGGTCACCTATTGGCAGGCCCTCGCGGAGGGGTTCAGCGCCTGGCCCCGCCTCATGCTGGTGCGCTTCGTGGTGATCTGGGTGCTGCTGCTCCCCTCGCTCGGATGGCTGTTCATCTATCAGGCGGGGCCCGCGCTCCGGCTCGTGGGCAGCCTGATCCTCATCGGGCTGACCCTGCTCATCCTGGCGCTGCTCGTGCGATTCGCGCTCGTGGACTCGGCGGTGGTGCTGGGCGGCGCCTCCCCGTTCACCGCCTGGCGGCAGGCCGCCGATCTCACCGCGGGCCAGCGCTGGAGCATCCTCTGGACCGCCGCCGCGCTCTTCGTGGTGATCTTCGGGGTCGCGGTCGCGGGGGGCCAGGCCTTCCGGACGGTGCCCGGCGCCAATCACTTCGTGACGCGCGTCCTCTTCGACTGCGTGCTGGCGGTGGCGCAGTCCCTCTTCACGATCGCGCTCTTCCTCTTCTACTGGCGCAAGCAGGGGATCCCGGCGCCCGCCGAGCCCGCCCGGACATGACCGACCCGGCCGCCGAGCCCGCCCCGCGCCTGCCGCTGGTCGGCTGGCTCGGCGGCTGGCCGATCTCGATCGCGTCGCTCTCGATGGGGCTGGCGGCCCTGCTCGTCTTCCGCCGCGGGCTACCGCACGTCGGCTGGATCGTGGGCTACCTGCTGCTCCTCTGGCTGCTCTTCGTGCTCATCACCGAGCTGCGCGCCCCGCTCACCGAGCAGGGCCGGGGCCTCGTGCTCTCCGCCGCCGACTACACGATCCAGACGCTCTACCACAACCTGCTGCTGTTCGTGCTCCCCGCCTACTACGCGGCGGCCACGCTGGACTCGCGGAACGTGGTGTTCCCGGCGCTCGTCGCGGCCGGCGCGCTCGTCACCGCGCTCGACCCGGTGTACCGGCGGGTCGTGCAGCCGCGTCCCTGGCTCAACCACGCGCTGCTCGCGTTCTCCATCTTCGCCGCGCTCAACGTGGCGCTGCCGCTGGTCGGCGTGCAGCCGATCCTGGCGCTCGAGGCCAGCGCGGCGATGGCCGCGCTCGCGCTGGCTCCCGCCTTCCGGCGGGAAGGGTTCACCGGCTGGCTGCGCGCCCACGGCCTGGCCGTCGG
>DATFGS010000665.1:0-4143 GCA_035249225.1 Candidatus Methylomirabilota bacterium
TGGTCCGCCTCGCGGAGCCGCTGGGCGAAGAGGGCGTCGAACTCGCCGGCGAGGCACTGGCCGTGGGGTGGCGTGTTGCTGAGCCGGAGCTTGACCGCCACGGTCTCTCCGGGCCCGAGCGACCGGCGGTAGTGGGCCGCCGCCTTGGTCCCCTCGCGCCCTGGATTCACCGCGCCGGCCCGGCCGAGGACCACGTGGTCGTTGATGCCGTCCTTCACGTAGGGGCCGTGATTGGCGACCCCGAAAAGCCGCTCGAAGTTCGTCTCGTTCTCGGTGAACAGCAGCTCGGGCGCCCCGTCGCAGGCCAGCCACCGCAGACCGAGCGAGTCGTGCTCGGCCTCGATCACCGCGGGGCCCAGCGCGGCCAGTCGGGGTTTCGGGCTCCCCGCCTCCCACGACCAGGTGTTGCGGAACCAGAGTGTGGGCAGCAGATGGCATTCCGCCGCCTCCGGGCCGCGGTTGGTCACGCTCACCCGGATCAGGATGTCGTCGATCTCGGCCTTCGCGTACTCGACGACCACCTCGAAGTAGCGGTCCTCGTCGAAGACCCCGGTGTCCGCGAGCTCGAACTCGGGCACCCCACGGCCCCGCCGGCGGTTCTCGTCCACCAGCCGCCCGTACGGGAACGCGGCCTGCGGGTACTTGTAGAGGTACTTCATGTACGAGTGGGTCGGAGTCGAGTCGAGGTAGAAGTAGTACTCCTTGACGTCCTCGCCGTGGTTGCCCTCGCTGCCGGTCAGCCCGAAGGGCCGCTCTTTCAGGATGGGGTCGCGGCCGTTCCAGAGCGCGAGCGCGAAGCAGAGCCGCTGGTGGTTGTCCGAGATGCCGGCCAGTCCGTCCTCGCCCCAGCGATACGCCCGGGAGCGGGCGTGATCGTGGGGAAAGGAATCCCAGGCGGTGCCGTGGGGGCTGTAGTCCTCGCGCACCGTGCCCCACTGGCGCTCGCTGAGATATGGCCCCCAGCGCTTCCAGTAGGCCGAGCGATCACCTGCTGCGTGAAGCCGCTGCTCCTCCGCCGTCCGGTGTGTGGTGTTCATGATTGGCGGGTTTGACGACGGAGACCGCGCCGACGATTCGGCGCGCCAGAAATGCCCGGGTGTGACGCGGTGAGCCAGCCGGGGACGCATCGATCTCGACCCGCAGGCGCTCGAGATCGGCCCCGGTGTCGACGTCGAACCACGTGGGCAGGCAGGCCACCCGCAGGCCCAGGCGCTGCGCCCGGTCGAGCGTGCGCCCGAGAACCGCGGGGGTGCTCCAGGGCATGTCCTCGAACAGCCCGGGGTGGGGCACCCTCATCCCGATCAGGTAGTAGCCGCCGTCCTCGGTGGGCCCGAGGACCACGTCGACGTCGCGGGCCATGACCAGGCTGACCGCCTCGTCTAGGTTTTCGCGCGGCAGCGTCGGGGAATCCGTGCCGATCACCAGCGCGGCCTGGAGGCCCAGCGCCAGGGTGTCCTCGATCAGCCCGAGCTGACGCTCACCCAGGTCGCCGCCTCGCTGCGGGATCAGGGCGAAGCCGGGCGCCGCCTCCTCGAACTGGCCGTGCGCCTCGATCGGCGCGTAGGCCATGATCGGTCGTGCCCCGGCCACCATCCGCACCCGCTCGATCGCGTCCAGCAGGAAGCACCGCGCCAGCTCCGCCGCCTCCGGGGCGCGCAGGGGCGGGCAGAGCCGTGTCTTGACCGCCCCCACCCGCGGGGCCTTGGCCATGATCGCCAGCCCCACCGCCCGGTCGGCCCCCGCCATGGCGCCATCATGCCACGCGGGGGTCAGCTCTTACATTCCTACATTCCTCACTCGAGCCGGCGCGCGATCAGGCGGTCGAGCGAGATGGCACCGCCGCCACGCGTGACGAGGAAGAGCAGGATCGAGCCCCAGACCAGGTGCTCGGACCAGGCCTGCGGATACACGAAGAGCTGGATCGTCATGATCATGCCGATCAGCGGCAGCGCGGCGAGCCGGGTGCCGAGCCCGAGCAGCAGGAGCACCGAGCAGCCGACCTCGAAGCTCGCGGCCAATGCGGCGCCCATCGCCGGTGCCAGCACCGGCACTTTGTACTCGTCCGCGAAGAGGGCGACGGTGGACTCCCAGCTCGAGATCTTGGTCAGCCCCGCCCGCAGGAATACCCCCGCGATGGCGAGCCGGAACAGGAGCTGGTGGATCGAGAGCGGAACCCGGCCGACCAGCACGATCAGGTCGGCCAGGCGGAGGCCGAGGCCCCCGGACGCCACATCAGGCGCTGCGTGAGCTCTCACCGCCGAGTCGTTCATGGGTCACTCTCCCCGTACCAGGAATGCCTGCACGGGGACTTGGACACGGGCTAGGCCCGCGGGGATTCGGCGGGCGCGCGAAGCTGTCGCAGCAGATCGACCTGATCGAGCCCGCCCCACTCCTCGGCCACCGTGCCGCCCTCCAGCCGGACGATCGCGAAGAACGCGACCGTCACGCGCCGGCCGGTCGGCTCGACGCCCAGGAACGAGCCGCGGTGAGTGCCTCGGATCGTCAGGCGATACGCCACCCGGTCCCCATCGGCCAGGATGTCCTCGAGCGTGGCGTCGGCGTCCGGAAATGCGGTCCGGAGCCTCGACGCCCGCTCGCGCTGCTCCTCGCGCGTGAGATGCGGGCCCGTCGGCGTGAGATGACGCCGGTAGTCCGGCGCGAAGAACTCCTCGACGACCGCCTGCGTCCATCCGTGCCCGACCGCGCTCAGGAGCCGCCGCACCAGCGCCTTGTTCTCCTCGGCCGTCATGGCACACCCCCGACCAGATCATAGGCAGATGCGGCGGGCGGCTCAAGCCGGTCGGGCGATCTCGACGAGCAAGCCTTCCTCGACGATGGCGCCGAGCGCCCCGACCAGGTCGAACGCCTCGTCCGCGGCCAGGGCCCGTCCGACCGCCTCCGATACGCGCCGACCTTCGGCGAGCGCCTCCCGGAACGCGAAGACCCCGCGATCGAGGCGGCGGAAGCCCACGTCGTCACCCAGACGCCGCACCTCGATCGCGACGCCTCCCGCGGCCAGGTCGACGGTGGCCTCGTCGGCGCGCGGCTGATTCGCGCGCCAGATACGATCGACCGGCCAGGGCGACGCCACGAGCGACAACGACGGATCGAGGGCGAAGATCTCGTCGCCGGTCATCGCGGGAGCCTGGGCCTGGAGCGCGGTCGCCCCGAGCGGCGCGCGATCGGGCGCGTGGAGGGCCCGGTGCATCGCCCACTCGAGTCGCGCCACGTCGGCCAGGTACGGCAGCCCCTGGCAGGGCGCGAAGGCGCCGAGAAAGGCGGCAAACGTCTCCCCGTACTCGAAGAGACACGGGCCGGAGGGAGGGTCATGGCGGACGTACCGATCCGCGGCGTAGGCGAAGAACCGCTCGCTCACGAGCCGGCACACGACCGGGAACGCGGCCGCGAGCGCCGCGGTCAGCGTGGTGAAGACGTGGTGGCGATAGATCCCGAGGCGCGCGTCCGCGCCGAGGCCGTCCGCGGCAACGGAAACCGCGGCCGACGCGTCACCGCGGCCGAGCAGGGCGCGCAGAACTTCCCGCTGCAGCTCACCCAGCGACGACATGGACGGCGCCCCGCGCGCCCAGGCGGTCGAGGATGGCCTCGGCGATTCGCGCCTCGTCCAGGAGGACCTCGAGCGCCGGAATGTCCGTGTCCCACTCGATCAGCGTCGGCACCGGTCCGAACCGATCCACCGCCCGCTCGTAGAGACGCCAGACCGCATCGGCCACCCGGGAGCCGTGGTCGTCGATCAGGATCTCGCGGCCGTCCGCGTCGTTCCGGGCGTGACCGGCCAGGTGGATCTCGCCGATCGCCTCGCGCGGCAGCGCGGCCAGATACGCGCCGGCGTCCAGCCCGAGGTTGGCGCACGAGACGAAGGCGTTGTTGGCGTCGCAGAGCAGCCCGCACCCGGTCCGACGCGCGAGCTCGCCCAGGAACTCGGGCTCCGGCATCGGGGAGTCGCGGAAGCGGAGATAGCTGGACGGGTTCTCGATCAGGAGAGGACGTCCGAGCGCCTCCTGCGCCTGGCTCACGTGTTCCGAGACCAGGGCCAGGCTCTCCTCGGTGTACGGCAGCGGCAGCAGGTGGTTGAGGTAGACGCCGCCCGCGATGCTCCAGGAGAGGTGCTCGGAGACCAGCACC
>DATFGS010000666.1:0-1686 GCA_035249225.1 Candidatus Methylomirabilota bacterium
CCCAGCTTGCCCACCTCGTCCGCGGTGCGCTTGCCGGTGACCTCGTCCATCTCGGCCACCACGATGTCGGCCCCCATGCCCGCCAGCTCCAGCGCGATGGCCCGGCCGATATTGCGGCCCGCGCCGGTGACGATCGCGGCCTGCCCCCGCAGCTCCATCTGGATGCCGTCCATCTCAGCAGCAGCCGCCGGCGATGCCCGGTCGGCGCTGGATCAGCTCGAGCCGCACGTCGTCCGGGGCCTGGATGAAGCAGATGCGGGGGCCGCCGGGGACCTCGATCGGCCCTTCCAGCAGCTTCGCGCCCAGTCCCTCGAGGCGCGCGATGTCGGCCTCGAGGCTATCGGAGTCGAACCCGAAGTGCTCGAGGCCGTGGTGCGCCTTGGCGTCGCCCACGCCCAGCTTCTCGTTGGTGCGCGCGCCCGAGATGTTCACCGGGGTGCCGTCCTCGCTCTGGCAGCGCACGAAGCGATCGCCGAAGACCCGCGTCTCGTCGGACAGGATCTTGAACGCGAAGGCCTTCACGTACCAGTCGGCGGTCTTGCGGGGGTCGGAGGCCTTCAGATGGATGTGGTTGATCCGGTAGGGCATGGCGGTGTCCTTTCGGCTGGGGTATCGTCGGTGCCGCGTCAGAGCTCGGTGCCGCGCTAGAGGATAGTAGGAGCCGCCCGCCGGTTCAAGGACCGGTGCGCTCAAGAGGAGCGATTCATGGACATCGGCTGCCATCTTCCCAACCAGGGGCCCCTGGCCAACGGGGAGGCGCTCACGCGCTTCTGCCGCGAGGCCGAGCAGCGGAAGGTCGCCTCCCTGTGGGTCAGCGACCACGTGATCTTCCCGCGCACCGCCACCGGCAGCTATCCGGGCGGGCGCTTCCCGCATCCGCCCGACAAGCCCTATCTCGAACCGGTGACGGTCCTGGCCGCCGCGGCGGTGTCCACGACCCGCGCGCGCCTCGGCGCCTCCGTGTTCATTCTCGGGCACCGCCACCCGGTGGCGATGGCCAAGATGCTCACCAGCATCGACGCGCTGTCGAACGGGCGGCTGATCTGCGGGGTGGGCGTCGGCTGGTGGAAGGAGGAGCTCGAGATCCTGGGCGTGCCCTTCCACGCGCGCGGTCGGCACGGCGACGAGATCCTGCGCGCGTTCAAGGCGCTGTGGACCGAGGAGAACCCGCGGCTGGACGGCGAGTTCTTCCGCTTCCGCGAGCTGGGCTTCGCGCCCAAGCCGGTGCAGAAGCCGCACCCGCCGATCTGGGTCGGCGGCGACAGCCCGGGCGCGTTCCGCCGGGTGGTCACCCTGGGCGACGGCTGGCACGCGACGTCCAAGGACCCGGCCCAGCTCCGCGAGGGCCTGGGGCGGCTGGGCAAGGTAGCCGAGCAGCACAAGCGCGACATGAAGACGATCGACATCTCGGTCCGCTACAGCCTGCTCGACACCCTGATCGCGGGCGGCCCCCAACGCGCCATCGACGAGCTCGCGGGCTACAAGCGCCTCGGCCTGAGCCACGTCCTGATCGACTTCCGCCGCGACGACCTGGTCCGGATGCTGGAGCTGCTCGACCTGGTGACGACGACGATCCGTCCCGCCGTCGGGAAGGCCTAGGGCAGGGCGGATCGGCAACGTCGTCGCTCTCCTTTGCGGCACCGGTCACGGTTGAGGCTGGTTGGAGTAGAGCGTTGCCGTGCGCTG
>DATFGS010000667.1:0-1970 GCA_035249225.1 Candidatus Methylomirabilota bacterium
TTTGGCTGTGAGCTCGCCCCAGCGGGCGTAGAGCCGGTCCACCTCCGCGCGGGCGGCCTCGAGCGCCGCGTAGCGCGCCTGCAGCGCGGCCGGATCGGAGGCGATGGCCGGATCCTCCGCCGCCCGCCGGCACGCCTCCCAGGCGGTCTCCGCCGCGAGGATCGCCGCCTCCATCGTATCCAGCTCCCGCTGCTCCAGATACCCCAACCGCTTCCGCCCCTTCCCCTTCTCCCCCTCTCCCCTCCGGGGAGAGGGCAGGGTGAGGGGTGTGGTGGTGAGGGGTGCGGTGGCGAGGGGCCCGGTGGCGAGGGGCCCTTCCGGCTTTCGCGAAGAGGCTCGCGCCGCCTCCCACTGCGCGTAGTCGGCGAACTTCTCCGCCCCTCCGCGCCCATCCAGCGCCACGATGCCGGTCACCACGCGATCCAGCATGAATCGGTCGTGGGTCACCAGCACGAGCCCGCCCTCGAACGAGGTCAGGCTCTCCTCGAGCACGTCGAGGGTCGGGATGTCGAGGTCGTTCGTCGGCTCGTCGAGGATCAGGAGATCGGCGGGCTCCCGCATCAGCCGCGCGATATGGATGCGGGCCTGCTCGCCGCCCGAGAGCCGGCCGACCGACACCTCGAGCTGCTCGGGCGGGAACAGGAAGCGCTTGGCCCAGGCCGCCACGTGCAGGGTCCGTTCCTGGAAGGTCACGGTATCGCCCTCGGGGGCGAGCGCCCGGCGCAGCGAGAGCGAAGGATCGAGCCCCGGCCGCTGCTGCTCGAACCGCACGATGCGCAGCCCCTCCGCCCGCTCGATCGTGCCCGCGTCGGGCGCGAGCGCGCCCGCCAGCACATTGAGCAGCGTGGTCTTGCCGCTGCCGTTCGGGCCCATGAGGCCGACGCGCGTGCCGGGCGTGATGATGAGATCGAGACCCTGGACGAGCGGGCGGCCGCCCAGCGATTTCGCGAGGCCCCGGGCCACGAGCAGCCGCCGCGAGCGCCGGCCCGACGCGGTGAAATCGATGTCGGCGGTGCGGGTGGCCGCCCGCGCCCGCGCGTCGCCGAGCTCCTCGATCAGCCGGTCCGCCTCCTTGATGCGGCCCTTGGCCTTGGTGGAGCGCGCCTTGGCGCCCCGCCGCAGCCACTCGATCTCGCGGCGCACCGTGTTGGCGAGGGAACCCTCGTAGGCGGCCTGGCCCCGCAGGAACTCGTCTCGCCGGGTCAGGAACTCGCTGTAGCGGCCGTCGGTCTCGAAGAGGCCGCTCGGGTAGATGCGGTTGACCTCGAGCATGCGGGTGGCCACGTGCTCCAGGAAGTAGCGGTCGTGGCTGACCACGAGACATGCCCGCGCGCGCGCGCCGAGCAGCTCCTCCAGCCAGAGGATGCCCTCCACGTCGAGGTGGTTGGTGGGCTCGTCCATCAGGAGCACGTCGGGCTCGCCCGCCAGCTCGCGCGCGATCGCGAGCCGCTTCAGCCAGCCGCCGGAGAGCGCGGCCACCTCGGCGCGCCCGTCGTCGAACCCGGCGCGGCCCAGGACCTGGGCGATGCGGCCCGCGCGCTCGTACTCGTCGAGGGACGGCAGCACCGCGGTCAGGACGTCCTCGACGGTGCCCTGCGGCGGGAACACCGGATCCTGCGGAACGTAGCCCACCCGCAGCCCGCTGCGGAGCGAGCGCTGGCCGCGGTCGGGCGGCTCGATCCCGGCGAGGATGCGGAGGAGGGTCGACTTGCCGGCGCCGTTGGGTCCCACCAGCCCCACCTGGTCCCCTTCGAAGAGCCCGAACGACAACCCCTCGAAGAGGGACCGGAGGCCGTGCGCCTTGCCCACCCCCTCACAGCTCAGAAGAAGCGAACGGGGCACGCTCGGCTACTTCTTCTCCTTCTTCGGCTTCTTCTTCTCCTTCTTCATGCTCCGGCCCTTGGCCATGTGCTCACCTCCCTTCCCTGATCGCGGCGATCTTGCGATCACGCTCGCCCGCCATCCGCTCG
>DATFGS010000668.1:0-12151 GCA_035249225.1 Candidatus Methylomirabilota bacterium
CGGCACCTGGGCCTACGCGTTCCTGTGGTCGCGCGCGGGCACGATCTACGCCGGCTCCTCGGAGATCCAGAAGAACGTCATCGGCGAGCGCATCCTGGGCCTCCCGAAGGAATCCCGGGCCGATCGCGTCGGAGGCACTCGATGAATTTCTCGTTCAGCGAAGATCAGACCCTGCTCCGCAACTCGGTGCGCGCCGCGCTCGACGAGCAGTGCAAGCCCGCTCACGTGCGCGCGATGATGGAGGACGGCGGCAACGGCTATAGCGAATCGCTCTGGGGCGAGATGGCCAAGCTCGGCTGGCTCGGCTTGCCGTTCGCCGAGGAGCAGGGCGGCGCGGGCCTGGGCCTCGTGGAGCTGGCCCTCGTGCTGGAGGAGATGGGACGCGCCGCCTATCCCGGCCCCTACTTCGCGAGCGTGGTGCTGGCGGGCCTCGGGCTCCAGGCCGGCGGCAGCGCGGCCCAGAAAGAGAAGTGGCTGCCCGCCATCGCCTCCGGCCAGGCGCGGGGCACCGCGGCGCTGCTGGAGGACTCGCTCGACTGGGATCCCGCGTCCACCACGACGACGGCCGCGAGGGCCGGCGCGGGGTGGAGCCTGAGCGGCGTGAAGCGCTTCGTGCCCTGGGCCCACGTGGCCGACGTGGCGCTGGTGCCCGCGCGCGCGCCCGAGGGCGTCTCGCTCTTCCTGGTGGACCCGCGCGCGGCCGGCGTCACCGTGACGCCGATGGTCGGCATCGACCTCACCAACCGCTGGTCGGAGATGCGGCTCGACGGAGCGGCCGGCGAAATCGTGGGCCAGGCGGGCGGCGCCGGCCCGGTGCTGGAGGGCCTGCTCCGGCGCGCGGCGGTCGGCGCGTCCGCGGAGATGCTGGGCGCGGCGCGCCGCTGCCTCGAGATGAGCGTCGCCTACGTGAAGGTGCGCGAGCAGTTCGGCCAGCTCATCGGCTCCTTCCAGGCCATCCGTCACCGCTGCGCCGAGATGCTGCTGGAGGTGGAGAAGGCGCACAGCGCGGTCTACTACGCGGCGTGGGCGCTGAGCGCCGGCGCGGAGGACGCGACGATGGCCGCCTCGGTCTGCAAGTCGTTCGTGAGCGAGGCCGCGCGCCAGGTCTGCGGCGACGCGATCCAGGTGCACGGCGGCATCGGCTTCACCTGGGAGTACGACCTCCACCTCTACTTCAAGCGGGCCAAGGCGCTCGAGCCCCTCTACGGCGACGCCGCCTACCACCGCGAGCTGCTGATCCGCGGCATGACCGCCTCCGCCTGATGGCCACTTCCGAAGAGCTCCCTCACCTCGACCCTCTCCCCCACGGGGGGAGGGGGCGGGGTGAGGGGGGGCCCCTGGATGGCATCCGCGTCGTCGATCTGACCTCGTACATCGCGGGCTCGTACGGGGCGATGATGCTCGCCGACCTGGGCGCCGACGTCGTCAAGGTGGAGGCGATCGAGGGCGACTCCTTCCGCGAGCTGCCCGGCTTCTACGGCTGGAACCGCGGCAAGCGCTCGATCGCGGTCAACGTGAAGGACCCCGACGGCCGCGCCATCGTCCACCGCCTGGCCCGCGAGGCCGACGTGGTCATGGAGAACATGCGCCCCGGCGTGGTCGAGCGGCTGGGGGTGGACTACGAGACGCTGCGCGCGCTGAACCCGCGGCTGATCTACTCCACCGTCACCGCCTTCGGCTCCGACGGTCCGTACAAGGAGCGCCCCGGCTTCGACCCGCTCCTGCAGGCGATGGGTGGCCTCATGGCGCTGCAGGGCTTCGGGGGACCGCCCCAGTACCTGCGCAACGCGCCCACCGACTACTACTGCGCGGCGCTGGCCTGTCAGATGGTGCTGGCCGCTCTCTTCGCGCGCGAGCGCACCGGCCGAGGCCAGCGCGTGCAGACCTCATTGCTGCAGGCGGTGCTCGCGCTGCAGTCCGGCAGCGTGGTGTCCTACCCGGGCCACGAGGTCGTGCTCCGCAACACGCCGACGTATCGCCTCTACCAGGGCGGCGACGGCGAATGGTTCTTCCTGGCGGTGGGAAACCAGTCGTTCTGGGCGAAGCTCTGCAAGGCGATCGAGCACGAGGAGCTCGCCCGGGACCCGCGCTTCGGCTCCTGGCTCTCCCGTCGCGATCACGCGGATGCGCTCATGCCGCTGCTCGAGGAGGTCTTCGCATCGAAGCCGGCCTCGGAGTGGCTCGCCATCCTGGCCGCCCATGACATTCCGGCCGCGGCCACCCAGTCGCTGCAGGAGTTCATGCAGGACCCCGCGGTGCTGCACCACAAGATGATCGTCCAGTACGACCACCCGGAGCTGGGCCCGCTCTCGCTGATGGGCCAGCCGCTCCGCTTCTCCGAGACGCAGGCTGCCGACGCGGGCCCGCCGCCGCTGCTCGGCCAGCACACCGCCGAGGTGCTGCGCGAGGCGGGCTACGCGGACCCCGAGATCGCCGGGCTGCGCCGCCGCGGCGTCGTGGCCGGCAAGGACATCTCCTCATGAGCGACGCGACGAAGTACGAGGCCATCCGCTACGAGCAGGCCGACGGGGTGGCCACCATCACCCTGAACCGCCCCGACGTGCACAACGCGATGAACCAGGCGATGCGCCGCGAGCTGCTCGAGGTCTTCACGCGCCTGCGCACCGACGACTCGGTGCGCGCGGTGGTGGTGATGGGCGGCGGCGACAAGGCCTTCTCCGCGGGCGCCGACATCCGCGAATTCCTGGAGCCGCCGGTGCCCACCCAGTTCCGCGAGGCGCGCCGGCGCGTGGACTTCCGGCGCGAGATGGAGCGCTGCCCGCAGGCGATCATCGCGGCCATCCGCGGCTACGCGTTCGGCGGCGGGCTCGAGCTGGCGCTGGCGTGCGACATCCGCGTCGCCGCGGAGGACGCGCAGCTCGGCCTGACCGAGATCAACCTGGCCATCATCCCGGGCGGCGGCGGCACCCAGCGGCTGCCGCGGCTCGTGGGACGCGGCAAGGCGCTCGAGATGATCATGACCGGCATGCGCATCCCCGCCGCGGAGGCGCTGCGCATCGGCCTCGTGGAGCGCGTGGTCCCGCTGGCCGAGCACCCGTCCGCCGCGCAGGCCCTGGCCCGCACGATCGCGGACAAGGCGCCGGTGGCGCTGCGCTACGCGAAGGAGGCGGTGGTGGGCGGCCTCGGGCTGCCGCTCGAGGACGGCATCCGCCTCGAGAACGACCTGGCCACCCTCCTCCGCACCACCGAGGACCGCATCGAGGGCGCCAAGGCCTTCGTGGAGAAGCGCAAGCCCCGCTGGTCCGGCAAGTAAGGGGACCCCAGATTAGCGCGGGGTGTCGCCGGCCAGGGTCACGCGGTGCATGAGGCGCTTGAAGCCGGCGTAGTCGTTGACCGCGTTGTGCTGGACGCACCGGTTGTCCCAGAACGCGATGGAGCCGGGCTGCCACTGGAAGCGGCAGGTCAGCTCGAGCCGCACCTGGTGCTGGAAGAGATACGCGAGCAGCGGTGCGCTCTCCTCCTCCGTCCACCCCTTGAAGCGCGCGGTGTGGCCGTGGTTGACGTAGAGCGCCTTGCGCCCGGTCTCCGGGTGCGTGCGCGCGACCGGGTGCTCGCTCGTCAGCACCTTCATCTCCACCCCGGCCGCCCTCAAGCGGTCCTCGCGTGTCTTCGACGCCTCCGCCTTGGTCGAGGTGTTGACGCCGACGAGCCCGTCGAGCGCGCCGCGCAGCCCCTCCGACAGCGTGTCATAGGCCAGGTACTGATTCGCGAAGATCGTGTCGCCCCCGTAGGGCGGGATCTCCACCGCGTAGAGCATGCTCGCCATCGGCGGCTGGGCCAGATACGTCGTGTCGGAATGCCAGACCCCGCCGAAGTTGATCTGCTCGTGCGCCAGCTTGACCACCGGGGTGATCAGCGGGCACTCCGGCAGCCCCTTGAGCTGCGGGTACTCCATCGGCTCGCCGAAGCGCTTCGCGAAGGCGAGCTGCTCGTGCGGGGTCAGCTTCTGGTCCCGGAAGAAGATCACCAAATGATCGAGGTAGGCTCGGCGGATCTCCGCGATCACCGCGTCGTCGAGGGCGCCCGCCACGTTGACGCCGCGGACCTCGGCCCCCAGCGCCCCCGCCACCGGCTGCACCTCGATGTGTCGATATCGCCCGGCCTCGTTGCGCGGCATGCCCGCCTCCTGGCTCCAGAACCCTACCGCGAGTTGAAGTGCTCGGCCATCCGCCGGCGCAGTGCGGCGTCCGGCAGCGGCCCCGACAGAGCGCCCAGGTTGTCGGCCACGTGCCGGGGATTGCGCGTGCCCGGGATCACGCAGGTGACCGCGGGGTGGCCCAGGATCCACTTGAGGAAGAGCTGGGCCCAGCTCACCGCGCCCGCCTCCTTCGCCCACTCGGGCAGCGCCCGGTCCCGCACCCGGCGGAACATCGCGCCCTCCGCGAACGGCCGGTTGACGATCACCGCGGTGCCCGCCTCCGCGGCGGCGCCGAGCAGCCGCCGCTCCGCCTCCGGCTCGGCCAGCGAGTAGTTCACCTGCACGAAGTCGACGTCGCCCTTCCGCACGAGCTGCTCCAGATCGGCATGCGCGCCCGCGTGGTAGTGGGTGATACCGAGGTAGCGCACGCGCCCGGCCTTCTTCCACTCCCGCAGGGTGGCCAGGTGCGTCTGCGTGTCCACGAGATTGTGCACCTGCATCAGGTCGAGGCGCTCGACGCGCAGCTTGCGCATCGAGTCCTCCATCTGGCGGATCCCGGCCTGCTTGCCGCTCGTCCACACCTTGGTGGCCACGAAGAGCTTCGGCTGCACGCCCAGGTCTACCGCGAGCTGGCCGGTCACCTGCTCGGAGGAGCCGTACATCGGCGAGCTGTCCACCATCCGCCCGCCGCCCTCCACGAAGACCCGCAGCGTCTCCTTGGCCTGCGCGAGCTCCTTGGCGTCGCCGGCCACGTCGAAGACCTGCCAGGTGCCGAGGCCCACCGCGGGCAGTGCCTCGCCCGTCTTCGGGATGCGCCGCTCGAGCAGTCCCTGCGCGCGTGACCCGGCCGGCATCACCATCGCGCCCAGGAGCGCGCCGGCCGCCGTGAGGAAGACGCGACGGGAGGCCACACTCACGCGCTCCCGTCCGCCAGCTCGGCGATCAGGGCGGCGACGGCGTCGGGATGGGTCGTGGTCATGGCGTGGTTGGCTTTCTCGAGCTTCCTGATGATACCGCGCGGGGCGTGCGACGCAATCGCCTCCACGATCTTGACCATCATCGCCACGCTCCGCGTGCCGTGGACGCAGAGCACCGGCATGCCCAGTCCGCGCAGCGCGGCCACCGAGTAGGGGTCGCGGAACGTCGCGCGCACGTCGCGCACGTTGTGGCCGGTGTGGGCGATCACGTACTCGCGGATCGGCGGCGGCATCTGATCGAGCGCGCCCGCGCCGAACCAGTAGTCCACCATGATCCGGGCCGCCCCGGGGTCGCCGCCCTCGAAGGCCGCGCAGTAGCCGTCGAACAGGGCCCGGGCGGCCGCGAAGGCCTCCCGGTCACCCACCGCGGCCAGCACCGGCACCGCCACCGGCTCGAACAGCGCCAGCGCGCGCGGCGCGACCCGGCCGCGCAGCGTGGTGACGAGGGCGACCGCGCCGCCGTAGGAGTGCCCGCCGAGCACGACGGGCGGGCCGACCTCCGCGACCAGCGCCTCGATCAGCCCGGCCGCGTACGAGCTGTCGCCCGGGCCATCCACGGGACGCGGCGTGGTCCCCCCGTAGCCGGGCAGGTTGGGCGTGATCACCCGGAAGCGCGTCGCGAGCCGCTCCGCGACCGGCTGCCAGGCCCGCGAGGTGCCCGGCGAGCCGTGGACGAGCAGGATGAGCGGCCCCTGCCCCGCGTCGTCGTACGCGACGGCGTCCGCGCCGGAGATCCGGAGCGTCGGCATGAGCCGCTACCGCGCGCTCAGCGAGGCGGCGACCACGAGGCGGTCCCCGACCCCGAGCGCCGCGCCCTCGTAGGTCCCGGCGTACTCGATCGCGCCGAAGCCGGCGGCCGCCAGGAGCCGGTCGATCTCGTCCCGGCTCCAGCAGCGCATCGCGAACTCGTAGCTCGCGGTCACCTCGCCGGACGCGGTCGTGAGCCGGTGGCACTCCGAGATGAGCAGGCGTCGCGTGGCCGGATCGAGCCGGGTGACGCTCCGGAACACGAGCGGGCCGCGCGGCGTCGCCACGCGCCGCTCCGACACGGGCTGCGCGGTCTTCCCGGCCACGCTCGCGTCCCAGTCGCGCACGTCGAACAGCAGCGCGCCGCCCGGCCGCAGGGTACGCGCGAACGAGCCGAACACCGCCGCACGATCCGCCGGCTCGACCACGTCATTGAGCACGCCGCGGCAGACGATCGCGTCGAATCCCGCGCCGGCCGGCAGCGCCAGCAGTTCACCGGGTTCGAAGCGCACGTGGGCGCCGGGATCCACCGGGCGGCGGAGCGCCTCGGCCAGCAGCTCGGGCGACCGGTCGATCCCGGTGACCACGAACCCGCGCCGCGCCAGCTCGACCGCGTAGCGCCCGGTGCCGCAGCCGGCGTCCAGCAGTGCTGCGCCCGGGCCGACGCCCCGGCGGGCCAGCGCGGCGGCCATCCCGTCGCACGTGTCCGCCACCGGCCGCGCGACCAGGTAATCGTACGCCCAGGCGAACTCCCCGTAGAACGGGCGCGGCGTCACCGCGGCCGAGGCCGGCGCGACGAACGCGAACCGGGTGGCGGGCCCGAACGGATCGTCGAAGCCCTCGAGCCCGAGCTCCCGCCGGCCGGCATTGCTCCAGAGGCACAGCACGTCGCGCCGGCCGAAGTAGCCGACCCAGGGCTCGTGCAGGAAGACGATGGCGTGCTCCCGCTGCGCCTCGGGATGCTCGGCGCCGAAGTGGAGCGCGTCCTCGTAGGTGGGCCGCGCGAGGCCGCGGCGCGCCGCCTCGGCCAGGGCATCACCGGCCGTCACCGCGCGGTCGAACCCGATGAGGACGATCTCGGCCGGCCTCGCCGCCGTCCCGCGCGACGGGAAGTTCTCCGACGTCACGCAGGAGTGCGCGTAGCCGTACCCGCCGGCCTCCACGAGCTGCTCGGTGGAGCGCGGCCCGGCCCTCTCGATCCGGTAGCGCGTCACGCGGTGTCGAGCGCCAGCTCGAACGTCCCCGCGTAGCCCGGCGCGGCCGGCGTCACCGCGAGCATCAGCCGGGCGCCCGCGTTGCGAAAGATGCCGTCGCGCGCGTTGCGCACGCGCTGCTCGCCGCGCCCCGCGTAGGGCGGCCGGGCGTAGATCTGGTCGCTCAGCGCGTCGTCGAAGAAGAGCTGCGAGGTGAAGTCGTGCACCCGCCCGCCGGCCGCCGCCGACCGGATCTTGAAGTGGATGTGCACGGCCCGGCCCCGGTAGGCGCCCGGATAGATCGTGGTGAAGCGGGCGAGGCCGTCGGCGTCCGTGGTCTGGTAGCCGCGCAGGAACTTCTTGCCGAGCGTGGCCCCGCCCGGGTCCTGCACGTCGGAGTACACCCCGACCGCGTCGCAGTGCCAGATGTCCACGGTGGCGCCGGGCAGCGGCGCGCAGGCGCCCCGCGAGAGCCGCGAGACCCGGAGGGCCAGCTGCAGCGGCACGCCCGGCCGCACGCTGCCGTCCGCCGGATCGGAGCGGATGTCCGAGCGCTCGAGCTTCTCGTCCACGAAGAACGGGCCCTCGGTCAGCGCGGGCCGCGCCACGCACGCGGGCGTTCCCGCCGGCTGGGCCGCCCCCCGCCCGGGTGCCAGCACCGCGAGCCCGCCCGCCCCCAGGAGCGCGAGGGCCTCGCGCCGGGTCAGCACCGATCCGATCGGCCGGTCGTCGTCACTCATCGCAGTCCCCTCCCCTGAATGGCTCGACCGGTCCATCGTACTCACCGGAAGAGCGGGACGCACGCGGTCGCGATCTGCTCGACGTGCCGGTGATCGGTGCCGCAGCAGCCGCCCATCACGTTCAGCCGCGGCAGCCGCCGCTTCAGCTCCGCGTACTGCCGGCCCAGCTCGGCCGGGTCGCCGATGTCGAGCGTCGTCGCCTCGTTCAGCTCCGCGTGGCTCTGGCGCGAGGCGTTCGCGCGCAGGCCCCGCACCCGCTGCGTCCAGGGCTGCCCGCCGTCGAGCACGCGCTCGAAGTGGGTCGGGTGCGCGCAGTTGATCACGTAGTAGGCCGGGTAGGCTCCCGTCTCCGCGTCCACCCGCTCGATCGCGGCCTGCAGCGTGTCGCCGGTGGGCAGGCGGCCGTCGGTCTCCACCGTGAAGGCGATCACCGCCGGCAGGCCCGCGCGACGCGCGGCCCGGGTAATCCCGATGGCCTCCTCGACGTAGTTCATGGTGATGGCGGTCACCAGGTCGGCCGCGGTGTCGGCGAAGGTTCGCGCCTGCTGGGCGTGATACGCCTCGGCATCCTCGACCGACATCAGGCTCGTCGGGCTGTAGCCGTCCCCGCGCGGGCCGACGCAGCCGCTGATGACGATCGGCGTCTCGGGGGTCTGGTGCTCGGCGCGCACCGCCTCGAGCTGGCGGATGGCGGCGCGGTTGAGCTCCGCCAGCGCGGCGGGCGGGTGGCCGAGCCGCTCGGCCCAGTCGCGGCTGGCCCGCCAGGTGGCGGACTCGAGGATGAGGCCCACCCCGAAGCGCCGGGCGATCGCGGCGTAGGCGCCGAAGTATTTCCGGAGCGCGGCCTCGCCCTCGGGCCGCGCCAGCAGGGCATAGGCGGCGAAGTCGGGCAGCGCGAGGCCGTCGTGGAATATCAAGGTGGTCTCGATGCCGCCGTCGGTGAGGAACAGATCTCCCCCGAGCTGCGGCAGGGCGCTCCGGTACCGGGCCATGGCCTAGGCCCTGGACGAGGCCAGCGCGTGCCGCCGGTCCGCGATGCAGAGGGCGATCGAGAACCCCAGCCACCAGAGCGCGGGCGCCAGCGGATCCCGCGGGATCTGCAGCACGTTGCCGGCCATCGCGGTGAAGAACATGGCCACCTCGCACGCCGCGATGGTCGTGACGAGGCTCCCGCGCGACAGGAACGGCGCCCAGAAGCCGCGCACCAGCAGCCAGCACGAGACGGCGCCGAAAGCGGAGGCCAGGGCCAGCGCCACGAAGACGGTGAGGACCATGTTGAGCTGCAGCAGCGAGGCGATGCCCAGGCCGCCCACCGGAGCGGCGACACTCAGCGCGGTCGCGGCCGCCACGAAGCCGACGCGCACCCCCCAGGACGCCTCCCCCTGCAGGGCCAGCACGACCGTCACCGCGTGCAGGGCCCCGCTCAGCCCGAAGAGGACGAAGAGCCGGTCGGCGACCGGCGCCCACGGCGGCTGCACCAGCAGGCCGAGCGCCAGGACCGCGGTCGCGCCGACCAGCAAGACAAAGTGGCGCGGGTAGTCGAGGGTCGTCATGGCCGATGATCTTAGCGCGCTACGCGCCGAGGCGGGGCCGGATCACGCGCTCGAAGGCGTCGACCTCGGCCTGCGGCATCTCGTAGCCTCCGGCCAGATCGTGGGCCGGGAACAGGAACACCTCGTCGATCCCGGCCTCCTCCCGCGCCTGGAGCAGGCGCTCCGCGCAGCGCTCGGGGGGGCCGAAGAGGCCGAACGCGTCGGCGATGCGGCGCGCGTGATCCTCGGGAATCGCCGCGGGGTCGAAGGGCTCGTGGAGCTCGAAGCCCGCCTCGGCGAGCCAGCGCAGGTTCGACGCGCTCGGATAGGCGAGGAACGGCTGGCCGGGCGCGAACCAGCTCCGCACCCACGTGGCGCCCACCGCCCGATCGCCGAGCCCGAGGGTGAGCACGAAGACCACCGGGAAGCCCGCGAGCGATCGGCCGGCGCGGCGCGCGCCCTCTTCGAGGTGGCCGCGCGCGGCGCGGATCGCCGCCGCATCGAGCCCGACCATGAGGAACGCGCCGTCGGCGATCTCCCCGGCCAGCTCCGTCATGCGCGGCCCGGCGGCCAGCAGGTAGACGGGCGGCGGCGGGGCGCTCCGGTTGCGGAGGCGCGTCGGGGTCGGGCCGAACTCCACCGCGTCGCCGGCCAGCAGCCGCCGGAGCTGGCCGATGGCCTGGCGCATGACGGCCACCGAACCGCGCGGCTGCCCGATGCTCCGCGTCGAGATGAAGCCGGGCGCCACCGTCAGCAGCGCCCGGCCCGGCGCGATCTCGTCCAGGCTATGGGCGAGCGAGGCGAGCACCAGAGGATGCCGCACCAGCGGGCTCGACGTGGCGGGGAAGAGCCGCAGGCGCCGCGTCGCCCGGGCCGCGAGGGCGAGCGCCAGGTAGGCGTCGCGGCCGCTCGAGGGGTGGTCGTGGATGCCCACGCCGTCGAAGCCCGCGTCCTCGCAGCGCGCGACGAACGCGGACAGCTCGGGCAGAGGCCGCCCGACCGGCACGCGGAGATTGACGCGGAGGCGCGTCATCGGCCCCTCATCACGACCCCGATCTCCCCTTCCGACGTCGCCGCCAGTCCTCCGCGAGCAGCGCCCAGCGCTCGTGGTCGCGCCATCGACCGGCCACCTTAAGGTACCGCCGCGAGAAGCCCTCGCGACGAAACCCGAGACCGCGAACCAGGGCGCGCGAGGGCTCGTTGCCCGGCTGGATATTCGCCTCCACGCGATGAAGGCGCAAGCCCCCGAAGGCCCAGCGCAGCGCCAGCGTGAGGCCCTCCGTCATGTACCCATGACCGGCGTGAGGCACGAACGCGTAGTAGCCGAGATACGCGCTGCGGAACGGCCCGCGCACGATCTCGCTCACGTTGATCACTCCGACGAGATCCCCGGACTCGCGGAGAACGACGAACCGCCCTTCGTGGCTGGCCTTCGCCAAGCGCCGGACGTACGCGCGGTACGCCCCAGGGGTACCGGGCGGCGGAGACCATCTGCGTAGAAGCGCTCGGCTGCGTCGAGCCGCCTCCAGGAACTTCCACTCGTCACGCGCCGATGGCTTCTTCAGCCGAACTCGCATCACGGGTCAGGCGTCTACTTCCCGTTGAGACGGCCCACCGCCGACACGACGGCTTGAATGCCGACCGGCGCCAGCGTCAGGCCGATGTGGCTACCGACGCCCGGCACGATGGACACGGGAACCTTCCGTCGGGCGGAGGCGAACTCCGACGAAAAGCGGTCCGGGTAGAACTGTTCGTCGCCGTCGCTCACCAGGACCTCCATCGGTTGGCTCACCGCGGCGATGTCGCCTCGATAGTTCAGATGCGGCCCGAAGTTCCTGGCCAGCGCCAACGAATAGTACGGGGTGAGGACATCCCGAAACTCCGGCCGCAGGGCAAAGATCACGACCGGAAGCTCGTTGAACGTGGAAATGCCGACGCGATCGAGAACGCTCACCGCCACGATCCGCGGCACGCCGACCGACGCCCACCCTCCGCCCGCCGGACGGTACGTGGACGCGCGGGGGCCCAGGAGCGGCGCCAGCAGGAGGTAGTTGTCGAAGAGGCCGCGCCGTGCGTCCCCGGCGAAGCGCAAGGCGAACCCGCCGCCCGCCGAGAACCCCACGAGACTCTTGCGCCCCGAGGGCCGCACCGCGCTCATGAAGTCCTCGAGATCGTCTTCGAGCTGTCCGATGTACGCGATCTGCCCCTTGACCCCCGACTCCCCGTGTCCTCGGATGTCCAGCGCATGGACGACGTGCCCAGCCGCCGCGAGTCCCATGGCCAAGGGATGCATGCGATCGCTCCGCGATGAGGACCCATGAATCAGGACGACCGTGCTCCTGACGCTGGCAGTGTCTTGGCCGTAGGTGCGATAGACGAGCCGGGCCCCATCTCGGGCCGCGAAGCGCTCGACCGCGGGCAGCCGGGAGAAATCGGCCCCCTCGAACGGGTTGCTCCGGCTGAGCGGGGGGAGCTGACCAGGCCCACCGAACGCGATCGCCGCGGCGAGCCCACCGGCGACGAGAAGGATCAGGGCAGCAATACCGAACCCGAGCCTCTTCCCGAGCAGCCGGGCGTGCGGCATCGAAGGGCTACCCGAGCCTTTCGAGACCGCGTTCCGCGGCCTGAACTGACGCTGTTCCGCGACACGACGATGCTGGCCACATAGCAGGCCACCCAGTCTTGCACAGACCGCGAGAGTCCGGCCCGTTCTTGCGCGGCGGAACTCCGAATCGGTAGGTGGCGGCGCGCCTCACGGTTTCCTGCTAGAATCGCGGCCGGTCGGTCCGAGGCAGTACCGGCA
>DATFGS010000669.1:0-9850 GCA_035249225.1 Candidatus Methylomirabilota bacterium
TCGGACTCGCCCACCCAGCCGAAGAGAAAGCCCACCGGCCGGCCGTCGGTCTCGGCGATGAGCGACATCCAGGGGGGCCGCAGGGCCGCGATCTCGAGCCGCTGCTGCCAGTAGTCCTTCCGCGTCTGGCCCGACAGCTTCTCGTCGATCTGCACGATCGCGTCCAGATCCGACAGCTCGACGGGGCGGACGTTGATGGCGGTCCGGCTCATGGCGCTCCTCCTCAGGCCGCCGCGGGCCGGCCCGTCTTGAGAAACCGCTGCCGGCCGAGCAGGGCGGCCCCCAGGGCGGCGGCGAACTGGGGTCCCTCCGGCACGAGCACGGGCACGCCGAGCTTGTCCCGGAGGGCCACCACCATGCCCTCCTGCCGGGCGACGCCGCCGATGAAGGCGACCGGCCCGTCCAGGCCCACCCGCTTGAGCAGCGACAGCGCGCGATCGGCCAGCGAGTTGTGGATGCCCCGCAGGATGTTCTCGACCGTGACGCCCTCGGAGACGTGGTTGATGATCTCGGTCTCGGCCAGCACCGCGCACACGCTCGAGATCGCCTGCGGGCGCGCCGCGCCCAGCGACAGCGGCCCGATGTCGGCGAGCGAGACCTCGAGGTACTTGGCGGCGCGCTCCAGGAACCCGCCCGACCCGGCCGCGCACTTCTCGTTCATGTGGAACTCCTTGACCTTGCCGCCGTCGCGCAGGTGGATCGCGCGCGAGCACTGGGCGCCGATGTCCAGCACGAAGCGCGCCTCCGGGCAGGCCGTCGCCGCGCCGCGCGCCCCGCAGGTGAGATCGGTGATCTGGATGTCGCGGAAGGGCACCGCGTAGCGGCCGAGGCCGGTCGTGGCGGTGTAGCCGATCGCGTCGCCGTGGAAGCCGGCGGCGTCGAGGGCGGCCGCGACCGCCTCCCGCGCCACCTTCTCGAAGTCGGCCCGGGTCCTCGCCTGGCCGCGCCCCCGCACCGTCCCCGCCTCGTCCACCAGCACGCACTTGGTCGTGCCCGATCCGATGTCGATCCCGGCCACGAGCATGGCTAGCTCCTCCCCGCGCCCGTCGCGACCGTCTCGCCGCGGGCCCCCGCCTGCGCGCGCTCCAGCGCGAACAGCGCGGCGCCGAGGGCGCCCATGTAGTGGCCCTCGTCGCTCACGTTGATGGGCTTGCCCAGCACCTCCTCCAGGGCCCGGACCATGCCGGTGTTTCGCGACACGCCCCCGGTGAACGTGATCTCCTCCTCGACGCCCACGCGGCGGATCAACGACATGGTGCGGGTCGCGATCGCCTTGTGGACGCCGCCGAGGATGTCCTGGATCGTCTTGCGCTGGGCCAGATAGGACATGATGTCGGACTCGACGAACACCGTGCAGACGGAGGTGAGCCGCACCGGCGTCTTCGCCTGGAGCGACAGGGGGCCGATGTCGTCGAGCGGCACGCCGGTGACGTCGGCCGCCGCGGACAGGAACCGTCCCGTCCCGGCCGCGCACTTGTCGTTCATGGAGAAATCCACCACCGAGCCATCCGGGCCCACCTTGATCGCCTTGGTGTCCTGGCCGCCCATGTCGATGACCGTCCGGGTGGCCGGGAACAGCGACTGGGCCCCGCGCGCGTGACAGGTGATCTCGGTGATCTGGGCGTCGCCGAAGGTGACCTTGTAGCGGCCGTACCCGGTGCCGACCACGTAGCCCACCGCCTCGCGCGGGAAGCCCGCGCTCCCGCAGGCCGCGACGAAGGCATTCTCCCCCGCCCGCGAGACGTTGGCGCCCGTGGCGATGAGCGCGCGCGCCAGGATGTGGCGGCTCTCGTCCACGATCACCGCCTTGGTCTGGGTCGAGCCGACGTCGACTCCGGCGCCGTAGATCATGACGATCTCCTCTTCGGGAGCGCGATGGCGAGCGTGATGGGGCGGAGGCGTCCGGCGGTCAGGACGAGCCGCGCCTTGGCGTAGACCTGCCCCGCGACGAGCAGCGCGCCGGCGAGCCCCGTCAGGGGGCCGGCCACCGCCGGGGCGGCCAGCGCCAGCAGCCCGAGCAGGAGCGGCAGGCCGTAGCCGGCGCCGTCGATGACCAGCACCGCGTGTCCCTCTCGCAGCGGGGCGACGGCCCGGCGGTAAGCGTCCTCCGGCGCCCACGCGAGATAGCGGGTCCACCCGACGAACGCCGCCACGATGAGCATCAGCACGGCACCGACCACCGCGGGGCGAGGGGGGCGCCCGGCGACGCCCTCCACCAGCAGGTACGCGCCGGCCCCCGAGAGGAGCGCCGAGAGGAGGAACAGCAAGGGCATGAGGGGCACGTCCCAGGCGGTGACCCCGCGCGCCCGTCTCAGGATGAAGCCCTGCGCGAGCGCCAGGAGGGCCGCCGCGACCATCGCCTGGGCCCGGTGCAGGCGAAGCGGGAACGCCAGGTCGGCGGCGACCAGCAGGACGAAGGCGATCCCGAGCAGCAGCTCGCGGGACATCCACGATGTGCGGAGTCGCGTCAGCACGCGCGGCCCGCGGAGCGGGCGGCCCGCCTCCGCGGCGACCGCGGCGAACCCGGCCAGCACGAGCACGGGCGCGGCCCACGAGGCGGCGGTCACGCCCGGTGCCCGCTCGAGTTCGGCCGCCAGCACCGCGACCAGGTACCAGCCGGCTCCGAGCCCGCCCAGGACGAAGTTGACCACCGCCGGCCATCCCCAGAGCGCCTGCCCCTGGGCCGGGATCATCTCCACGCGTGGTCGCGGCATCGCGGTGGCCATCGCTCAGTCCGCCAGGTAGTAGACGCGCGGCTCGGTGCCGCACTCGGGCATGAGGACCTGGGCGCGCGGGTCCGCGGCGAGGCGCGCGACGCGGCTCGTGGCATCGTCCAGGTCGCCGAAGACGATGGCGCCCGCGATGCAGGCCAGCGCGCACATGGGCGTGGCGTCGGGGTCCAGTCCGGGTCGAAGCCCGTGAGCGAGCCCCTCGTCCACCCGCTCCTTGCAGAAGGTGCACTTGGTCATCACGCCGTGGCGCGCCGGACGGGCCTGGGCCGCCTCGGACGGCGTCGGCTGCTCGAAGTAGCCGGCTGCGGTGTGGATCAGGTGGCGGGCCTGATAGGGGCACGCCATCGCGCAGTAGCCGCAGCCCACGCAGGCGTCGTACTCCACCCACACGATGCCGTCCGCGCGCTGACGGGAGGCACCGGTCGGGCAGACCGGCACGCAGGGCGGCGCCGCGCAGTGCATGCACTGCATCGGCAGGAAGAGCCGCCGCACGTCCGGGTATTCACCGACCTCGCAGTCGGCGACGAAGCGCCACGCGGTGTCGGCGGGCAGGCCGTGCTCCTGCTTGCAGGCGATGGTGCACGTCTGGCACCCCACGCAGCGCCGGACGTCGATGGCCATTCCCCAGCGCGTCATGGCGTCAGAGCCCGCTCGTGATCGCGGCGTCGATCGCCAGGCTGGGTGACGGCGCGACCGATCCCGGCGCGGGCGTCCACTCCGCGGCGCCCGCGAGCGCCCGCTCCTTCCCCGTCGACGACAGCGGGCGGATCGCCACCGGGACGAGGTCGGCCCCGCTGCCGGTGGCGTCGGTGAGGGCGAGGTCCATGCTGGCCACCTGGTTCAGGTTGGGCATCCCGAGATCGCGCGCGAAGGGCGTGGCCCAGTGCCCGAACTGCTGGAGGATCACCGCCACGTCCGGACGCACGCCTTCGCGGAGAATGGCGCGGCCCTGGGTCCGGCCGGTCGGCGACTCGATCTCCACGAGATCGCCGTCGTTGATCCCGAGCCGCCGGGCGGCCCCGCGGTTGAGCATCACCCCGAAGTGCCCCTTGACGTGGCGCGCGACGTCGGCCAGCACCGGCAGCGAGACGTTCGAGCCCCAGGAGTACTGCATGCTGCGGCTGGTGAGCAGCCAGAAGGGGAAGTCCCCGGGAGCCCGGCCCTTGAGCGTCGCCGTCTCCTGCCAGATGCCCGGAAAGTCCTTCCACCCGGGCAGCGGCTGGTACTCGTCGAGCTGCGCGTCCCACCACGTGATGCCGCGCTCGTGGAGCCTCGCAGCCAGCTCCTCCCCCACGCGCTTGATCCGCTCCTGGTAGGGCAGCTCGTAGCGCAGTCCCTGCGCCACCATGGCCGCGTGCAGGAAGTACTGCTTGCTCGAGAACGGCACGAAGAAGGCGCCGTGGCGCTTGAACCACTCCAGATCGCGCTCCACCGCACCACCGCTCATCGAGACGGTGGCGGCCCGGCAGACGCGGTCCCAGATCTCATCGGCCGCCGGCCGGACGGGATCGGAGAAGGAATAGTCGTAGCCGTTGCCCTTGAGCGGGACCGTGGTGCCGCTCCCCCGGTTGAGCGCGGCCAGGTAGGCCTCCAGGATGCCGGTGCGGGCGGCCAGGTCGGTCGCGATGTCGGTGAGATCCCGGGTGGCGATGGGCGGCTCGACGACCGGCTGGCGGAGGGCCCAGCCCGCGTGCTGCCAGTATTGCTCGATGTACTTCGTGCCGCCGACCCGGTAGAGCTGCAGCGACTCGAGATCCGTGGCCTCCGGCAGGAGCAGGTCCGCGTACCAGTTCGTCTCGTCCTGCGTGTAGGCGAACGCCGCGACGAACGGGAACCGCTCGAGCTGTCGCTCGATGCGCCCGACGTCCCAGTTGGAGATGGCCGGGTTCGTCCGGTAGATGATCCAGACGTCGGGGACGGTGGGAGCCGGCCAGGCCTCGGGCGGACTCTCCATGAAGAGCCAGGGCAGATGGGCGGGTCCGAGCGCCGCGGACCAGGGCGAGTCATCGGCCAGGGGCACCAGCGTGCGATAGGCGTTCCGGATGTGAGGCGCGCCCTTCCACTTGTCCTTCTCGGTCGAGTTGAGCGGCTGCTCCATGAAGCCGTCGGGTCCCGGTCTCACCGAGTCCTGGCGATTCTGGGCGGGCCGGTTGAGCCGCACCGTGGTGCCGAGGATGCCGCCGGGAACCTCGAGGGCGCCGACGAGCGCGGCCAGCATCGTCCGCGCCCAGCAGCACTCGTAGCCGCCCCAGCCGTTGGTCACGGTCTTGCCGAGCAGCACCGCCACCGGCCGGTGCGGGTACCTGACCCCCTCGATGGCGATGGTGGCCCCGACCCGCGCGTGTTCCAGGTACGCCCGGGCGAGTCGCCGGATGGTCTCGGCGGGCACATCCGCGATCGCGGCCGCCCACTCCGGCGTGTAGGGCTTCACGTGCTCGAGGAGGCGGGCGAAGGCGGGCCGCACCCGCTCGCTCACGCTGCGCCGCGCGCCGTCGGCCCCGATCTCGACCCCCGCCGCGATGTACTCGCCCTCCATCGCCGGGCGCAGGCAGTCGGGATCGTCGAAGGGCACCGCGCGGTCCTTGCCCTGATCCCAGACCAGCGGCTTCCGCGTCTTCGGATCGCGCAGGTAGTACCCGCCGGGCCCGACGAGGTACGGCGAGCTGGTCATGCGCTCGAGGAACGGCACGTCGCAGACGGCGCGCCAGTCGTGCTCGAGCAGGATCGCGTGGAGCAGCGCGAAGAGCACCGCCGCGTCCGTCTTCGGCCGGATCGGCACCCACTCGGTCGCCCCCGCGCCGGTCACGGACAGGTGCGGCTCGAGCTGCACCCAGTCGAGGCCGCGGGCCCGCGCCTCGGCGTGCCGGAACACGCCGGTGACTCCGCCGGAGGCGTCGCCGTTGTAGCCGAAGGACAGGACGAAGTCGCAGCGCGGCACGTCCGCCGCCACCGTGAAGGCGCGGTGCCAGAACTCGCCGTAGAGATGCTCGGAGTGATAGCACTTGACACCCTGGCCGCTGCCGATGCCCTGGTCCACCGGCCCCCAGGCCGCGAGGAACGCGGCGAAGGTGCCGAGGTAGGCGGGGGCGATGCCGCCCGAGCCCAGGGTCACCGCCAGCCGCGGGTAGCCGGCCTCGTCCACGAGCCCCTTGGCGCGGAGGGCATTCAGCCGGGCCGCCAGGGTGCCGAGCGCGTCCTCCCAGGTGATGGGCTCCCACCCCGGGTCCTGGTCGCGGCCCTTGCGCGGGTTGGTGCGCCGCATCGGCGTCTGGACGCGCGCCGGGTTGTAGAGCTTCTGGATCAGCGCGTACGCCCGCACGCACACCGTCCCGCAGGCCGGGTGGACGTCGGCCACTTCGGAGTTGGGCTCGACCCCGACGGCCACGCCGTCCTTGACCACGACCTTGAGCAGATCGGGGCCCGCCACGCACTGGTAGCAGTACACCGGGATCTTCTGCAGGCCACCGGTGGTGGTCATGCTACGCGCTCGCCTCGCCTGCGGCTGCGGCTCGGATTCTCATGCTTCGCTCGCCTCGCCTGCGGCTGCGGCTCGGATTCTCATACTTCGCTCGCCTCGCCTGCGGCTGCGGCTCGCCCTGCCACAAGCTTCTTGTGCTCGAGGGACTCGAAGAATGCGTCGATGCGGTTCTTGATCTGCGCCTCCGCGTAGTAACGCGGATCCTCCAGGTCCGACTCGACCATCAAGGTCGGCACGCCGAGCGTCTGGGTGAAGTAGTCGCGCATGTCGCCCTGCCCGGCCGAGAAGAGCCGGCACGACTTGATCGAGTGGATGACCAGCGCGTCGGCTTCCCACTCTTCCACGTAGCGCTTGATCTGGCCGTAGCGGGCGACGATGGAGCGGTTGGTGAGGTTCTCGCGCAGCATCTGCTCGGCGATGGACTCGAGCGGCCGCCGCGGGTCGTGCCGGAACCCGAACTCCCAGATGCCGCCGACCGTCGAGTAGGTGGAGGCCACCGCCACCGCGCCCCACTTGGCGAAGAGATTCCGGAAGCTCTTGTAGAACGGATAGGGGGGCGGCCCTTCCACCACCATGCGGAAGCGCTCCTCGCCGAGCGGCCCGAGACCCTGGGCGACGAGCTCCTCGAACTCGGCGACCGCGGCGTCGAAGAACTCCGCCGCCTCCCGCGTGCCGCGGAGGACGTTGATCGGGCCCATCATGTTGATCGCGTCGAAGTAGGCGTCGAACGGGGCCGGATGGCGCTTGCAGAGCTCCTTGGCGCGCGCGTACCCCTCCTCGGCCCGCGCGGAGGAGGCCAGGATCTCGCGGAGCTCGTCGATGTCGAACTTCTCGCCGGACACGCTCTCGCAGAGCCCGATGAGCTCCCGGAGCTGGGCGACCACGTACTGCACGTCGGCCGGGCCGGGCTCGGCCGTCCTCGCGAACGGGACGTCCAGCATGAAGAGCTTCGACCCGCTGATGTCCGCCAGGTGCTCGAACCACTTCACGTAGACGTTGCACCCCACGTAGTTGCAGACCGTGATGGTGGGGAACGGGATGGGCTTGCCGGGCCCCATGCCGCCTTCCAGGAACAGGCCGATGTCGGCCTTGACGTAGGCGCAGTTGTCGCTGGAATAGCCGGCCTGCTCCGCCTTGAGGATCAGCGGGAGCGACTTCTTGCGGATCGCGTTCTGGAGCGCGGTCACCTCCGGAAAGATCGGCAGGATGTGGCAGGCACGCAGGAGCTCCACGCAGTTGCCCGAGATCATGAGCGCGCCGGTGGGCTGCCCCTCGGCCTCGGCTCGGGCCAGCTCCTGCATCCAGGCGTTCATGAGGCGCCGCGAGTGCTCGTGGGCCTGTCCCTGGTACTGGCGTTCGGTGATCGGCACCGCTGTCATTGCCGCCTCCGTAGTGCCATCGCGTTTTTCTTTCTATCCGCTCGGCTCGCCTTCGGCTTGCCCTGCGGTTACTCGAACAGCATCGACTCCACGAACGTCTCGATCTCGTTGCGCGTGCGCTCGAAGGTCCACATCTTCTCCTCGAACTCGACGAGGAGATGCGGGATCCCCGCCCGCTCCAGCCCCTGCTTCATGAGCACGTAGTCGAACAGCGCGGGCTCGCAGAACTTGGCCGGCATGAAGACGACCGCGTCGGCCCGGGCGCGCCGCACCTTCTCGATCAGGCCCTCGGACCGGTGCTGGCGGCTCTCGTGGCGGGTCGAGGACGGCACCGCCTGGTTCACGTAGGCGACGCCCAGGCGCGCGAACGGGTCGCCGTCGCCCACCACGTCCGCGGTGAACCAGCGCCAGCCGAGCAGCAGATCGTCCTCGACCACGTAGCAGCCCGCCTCCTCCAGCACCTCGAGCAGGCCCAGGGGCGGCTGCTCGCAGAAGGCGCCTTCCACCACCACCCGCAGCCGGTCGCGCGGGCGCGCCTCACGGCGCGGCAGGTCGGCGAGCAGCGCGTCGAGCCAGCCGATGCTCTCCTCGGGTGGCACCAGGGTCGCCGCGCGGAGCACGGCGTACAGCTCGGGGGTGGAGAGCTTCTGAGGCTCGGCGATCCTCAACGCGTAGAGCGCGCGCAGCCGCGCGCGCAGCGCGTTGTAGGTCTCGATGCTCTTGGCGAGCGCCGAGGGGGTCACCCCGAGCCCGAACGCCGCGCCGAAGCCGTCGGCGAGCCGACGGAGCTCGGCGGCGGCATATCCCGCCACCGCGGGCGAGGTGGAGTTCTGGGGCAGGTGCAGGTACTCCACGAACGCGTCGGGAAAGTTCCGCTTGTAGATGCTGGCCAGGTTGCGGGCCACGTCGCAGATGTTGGAGAAGACGAGGCCGTCGACGCCCTTGACCAGGCCCTGGAAGCCGAGCTCGAGGGTCGACTTGGCGATGGAGCACACGAAGGACTGAAAGCGCGCGTCGGCGTGGGTCAGCTCGACCGACGTGCCGCCCCCGAGAAGGGACAGCGGCAGCATGCCCGCCGCGTGGATCAGCTCGGCCGGCGCCCACACCGGATAGGCCGCCACCGCCCGGCCGCCCGGGTGCTCGGCCTTCCATCGCTCCGCCACGACTCCGAGGGGTTCGGCGATCAGGTCCCGGCAGCGCTCGATGACCGGCGAAGACGTCATGCGGGCCTCCTCAAGGCGAGGCGCGGGCTGTCCTCGGCGCCGCTCGGGCGCTCGAGAAAGCCGTGGAGGAAGAGCGCGCCCACCTGGGCCGCGAGCGCGCGCGCGTCATCGGCGGAGCGGAGGAACGGCCGGGTCGCGATGCCGTTGAGCATGCCCAGCAGCAGGTTCGTGGCCGAGAAGAGCTCCGCGTCCGACCGTCCGTGCGGATCGAGATCGCGCAGCACCGCCAGCCCGCGCTGCAGGTAGGCCTGCCGCCTGGCCGCGATCTCGGCGCGCCGCGGCTCCGCGAGCAGCTCGTGATCGCGGTTGATGACCCGGAGCGCGTGGGCGTGGTGGAAGCCGAAATCGAGATGGGACTGGATCAGGGCCAGCAGGCGGGCCTCGGGCGTGCGGGCCTCCGCGAGATTCCGGTCCAGACTCTCGAGAAGCCGGTCGAGCGCCCGGCCGAGCACCAGGAACAGGAGCTCGTCCTTCTCCCCGACGTAGTGGTAGAGGCCGGCCAGCGAGAGCCCGGCCGCGCGGGCGATCTCCCGGATCGACGCCTGATGGAAGCCGCGGCGCGCGATCACGCTGCACGCCGCGTTCAGGATCCCCTCGTATCGCTCGCCGATCGCCATTCCGAACCCCCAGCCAATCGACTGTTCGGCTGGCCCTACCCTAGCCGGTCACCTCCGGGAGCCGCATCCGGCGGATGCCTCATTTATCTAGTGCGAGCGACCCGGTTTACTTCTTGAGCGTCCGGATGTACTGGACGAGCGCCCAGCGGTCGCTCTCCGGCAGATGCCGCCAGGCCGGCATGGCACCCCGGCCGGTCGTGATCTTCCAGAGGAGCTCCCCGTCGCTCTCGTCCTGGACCTTCTTCGAGGTCCAGTCGGCGGGTTTGGGGTTCAGCGCCATCGCCGCGGCCCCGTCGCCCTTGCCGCTCTTCCCGTGGCAGGAGACACAGTTGACCTGGGCCACCTTCTTGCCCTGCTCGACGACCTTGTGGCTGGTCGCGATCGGGCTCTTCTTGCTCTTCTCCGATTCGGGCGCGGTCCA
>DATFGS010000670.1:0-6220 GCA_035249225.1 Candidatus Methylomirabilota bacterium
CGATCCTGTCGGGCAGAGGACACGAAAAATCCATCCGCGCGCCCGTCATCGGATGCGCGAAGGATTTTTCGATCCTGTCGGGCAGAGGACACGAAAAATCCATCCGCGCGCCCGTCATCGGATGCGCGAAGGCGAGGCCCGCCGCGTGGAGCGCCACCCCGCCGAGCCCGGCGATCAGCTCGGTCAGCCGGGGGTCCCCGGCCGGTGCCGCGCGGCGCCCCCGGTAGGTCTCGTCGCCCAGGAGCGGGTGGCCCAGCGAGGCCAGGTGGACGCGAATCTGGTGGGTGCGCCCGGTCTCGAGCCGGCACTCGACCAGCGACACCGCCCCCGCGGCGGCGCCGAAGCGCTCGAGCACCGTGAAGTGCGTCACCGCCCGCTTCCCCTTGCCCTCCTTCAGCACGGCCATGCGGAGACGCGAGCGGGGATCACGCCCGATCGCCGCGTCGATCACGCCCCGCGCCTTCCGGACCGAGCCCTGGGCCAGGCAGAGGTAGCGCCGGCTGACGGTGCGCCGCGCGAGCTGGGCGGTGAGCGCGTCGTAGGCCGCCTGGGTCTTGGCCAGCACGATCAGCCCGGAGGTGCCCTTGTCCAGCCGGTGCACGATCCCCGGCCGCCGGGGACTGCCGATCCCGGCCATCCCCGGCGCGTGGGCGAGGGCCGCCGCGGCGAGCGTGCCCGTTGGCCGCCCGGCCCCGGGATGGGTCACCATGCCCACCGGCTTGTCTACCACCAGCACGTGCTCGTCCTCGAACACGATGCTCAGCGTGGCCGGCTCCGGGGCCAGGCCATCCCGGGGCGGCGGCGGAATCGACACGTCCACCTGATCCCCCGGCTGCAGCCGGTGCGAGGCCTTCGCCGGCTGCCCCCCCACCAGCACACGTCCCGCCTCGATCAGCCCCTTGACCCGCATCCGCGACAGCCCGCCCACGCGCGCCGCCAGCCACGCGTCGAGCCGGGCGCCCCCCGCCGCCGCGTCCACGACGCCACGCCAGTCCCGGGGGAGATCCGTCTCCGGCTCGCTCATGAGGACCCGGCCGCTGCCCGGGCAACCGCGCCGCGCACCGCGTTCAGCGCGAGGAGGCGGTTGGCGCCAGGAGCATGCGTAGCGCCAGCAGCACCACGCCGACGGAGATCGACGCATCCGCCACGTTGAACGCCGGCCAGTGGTACCCGCGCCAGTAGAAGTCGAGAAAGTCCACCACCGCGCCGAAGCGGGCCCGGTCGACCAGGTTGCCGACCGCGCCTCCGAAGATCAGTCCCAGGGCCAGCGGCGTGAAGCGCCCGCCGGTGGGCAGCATGCGCAGCCCCACGATGGCCAGCACCGTGAGCGCGCCGACCGACAGCGAGGCCACGAGCCATCGCCACCCCGCGGGGGTGCCCGCGAGCATCCCGAACGCGAGACCGGGATTCATCACGAGGGTGAGGGAGAAGAAGCCGTCGATCACGTGGACCGGTCGGCCGGGCGGCAGGCGGTCGAGCGCCAGGTGCTTGGTCAGCAGGTCGAGGACGAGGACGACGACCGCGGTGAGGCCCGCCGCCCTCACCGCTGGAGCGCCGCCACGACCGGGGCGCAGCGCTCGCAGAGGGTCGGGTGCGCGGAGTCCTCGCCCACCCGCGGGCTCCACGTCCAGCAGCGCTCGCACTTCTTCCAGCCGAGCGTCTGGGCGGGCGCGACCTCGAGGATGAGGCCCGGGATGTCCTGGCTCTCGTACCGCACCGCCTCGCCCGGGGCCCGCTGCTTGAGCCGCGTGCCCGAGACGTTGAAGAGCGTGGTCAGCAGGGCCTCCCCCTTGGCCTCGAGCAGCGGGAGCCACTGCTCCTCGGGGGCGCTCGGCACGTAGAGCACCGCGTCGATGCCCTTGCCGATCTTCCCCTGCTGCCGCGCGGCCTCGAGCGCGCGCGAGACCTCGCCGCGCACCTCGAGGAGCCGCTCCCAGTCCGCGCTGAGGCGCTCGTTCAGCCACTCCCCGCGCTCCTCGGGAAAGACCACCAGGTGCACGCTCTCCGGCTTGCCGCGCCCCGGGATGTGGGACCACACCTCGTCGGCGGTGAAGGTCAGGATCGGCGCCATCAGCCGGGTCAGCGCGGTCAGCACCTCGAAGCAGACGGTCTGCGACGCGCGCCGGCGCGCGTCGTCGGGGGCCGACACGTAGAGCCGGTCCTTGATGATGTCGAGGTAGAGCGACGAGAGATCGACCGCGCAGAAGTTGTGGATCGCGTGGAAGGCGACGTGGAACTGGTAGTCCTCGTATCCCTTCCGCACCCGCGCGATGAGCCCGCCGAGCCGCAGGAGGGCCCAGTGGTCGAGCTCGTCCATCTCCGCGTAGGGGCGCCGATCGCGCTCCGGGTCGAAGTCGGCGAGCGTGCCGAGCAGGAAGCGGCAGGTGTTGCGGATGCGCCGGTAGGCGTCGGCGAGCCGGTTCATGATCTCGATCGAGAAGCGGATGTCCTCGGAGGAGTCCTCCGCGGCGACCCACAGACGCAGCACCTCGGCGCCGTACTTCGGGATGAGCTCCTCCGGCGAGACGTTGTTGCCGCCGGACTTGGACATCTTCCGCCCGTCGCCGTCCACCACGAAGCCGTGGGTGAGGACCGAGCGGTAGGGCGGCCTGTCGCGGGTACCCACCGCCTCCAGGAGCGAGGAGTGGAACCAGCCGCGATGCTGGTCCGAGCCCTCGAGATACATCTCGGCGGGCCAGTGCAGCTCGGGCCGGGGTTCGAGCACCGCGGCGTGGCTGCAGCCGGAGTCGAACCAGACGTCGAGGATGTCGGTCTCCTTGCGGAACTCCCCGCCCCCGCACTTGGGACAGCGCGTGCCCGCGGGCAGGAGCGCGGCCGCCTCCCGCGTGTACCACTCGTCGGCGCCCGCGCCGTCGCGCATGATCCCGGCCACGTGCGTGATCAGGCCCTCGTCGAGGAGCAGCGCCTCGCAGCTCGTGCAGTAGAAGGCGACGATGGGCACGCCCCACACCCGCTGGCGCGAGATGACCCACTCGGGGCGGTGCGCCACCATGTTGTAGATACGCTCCTCGCCCCACCCGGGAATCCACGTCACCTCGTTGCGGATCGCGTCGAGCGCCTTCTGGCGGAGCCCGTGGCGGTCGAGCGCGATGAACCACTGCTCGGTGGCGCGGAAGAGTGTCGGATTCTTGCAGCGCCAGCAGTGCGGGTACGTGTGCTGGAGCGGGACCTGGGCCACGAGGGCGCCGACCGTGCGCAGGTGCTCGATGATGCGCGGGTTCGCCTCCCACACGGTCTGGCCGGCGAAGTGCGCCACCTCGGCGGTGAAGCGGCCGTCGTCGTCCACCGGGTTGTAGATCTTGAGCCCGGCCTGCCGCCCGAGCTCGTAGTCCTCCTCACCGTGGCCTGGCGCGATGTGGACCAGCCCGGTGCCCGCGTCCATCGCCACGAAGTCCGCGGTCAGCACCGGCGCGTCGCGATCGATCCACGGGTGCCGCGCCACCACGCCCTCGAGCGCCCGGCCGGGCACCGCGAGCGGGAGCGGGGTGCCGAGCCCCTTCACACCGGGCAGGCGCAGGAACGCCTCGACCAGCGGCTGGGCGATGACGAGGGCCTGGCCGTCGAGCTCCACCGCGGTGTAGGTCTCGGTCGGGTGCACCGCGATCGCAAGGTTGGCGGGCAAGGTCCACGGCGTGGTCGTCCAGACCACGAGCGAGACCGGCCGCCCGCCGACCGCGCGGGCGATGGGCTCCGGGACCGTCTTGACCGGGAACTTCACGTAGACCGAGGGCGTGGTCTGGTCCTCGTACTCCACCTCGGCCTGGGCCAGCGCGGTCTTGCAGTGCATGCACCAGTGCACGGGCTTGAGGCCCTTGTGCACCAGGTCGCGCCCGACGAACCGTCCGAACTCCCGGGCGATCACCGCCTGGTAGGCGGGGGCCATCGTCCGGTAGGGATCCTTCCAGTCGCCGAACACGCCGAGCCGGCGGAACTCCTCGCGCTGGATGTCGATGAACTTGGCCGCGTACTCGCGGCAGCGCCGGCGCTTCTCCATGGGGTCCATCGCCTGGCGCACGTCCACGCTCGCCTGGTCGAGCCCGAGCTCCTTGTCCACCTGGTGCTCGATCGGCAGCCCGTGACAGTCCCACCCCGGCACGTAGACCGCGTCGTGGCCCAGCATGGAGCGCGACTTCACGACGAGATCCTTGAGGATCTTGTTCAGCGCCGTGCCCAGGTGGATGTGGCCGTTCGCGTAGGGCGGCCCGTCGTGGAGGATCCAGCGCGGACGGTTCGCGGAGGCCTGCCGGATCCGCCCGTAGATGTCCATCGCCGCCCAGCGCTCGAGCCATTCCGGCTCCATCTTGGGCAGGTTGGCCTTCATGGGAAAGGCGGTCTTGGGCAGGTTTAGCGTGTCCTTGTAATCCATAGAGGGCCAACGCTAACACTCCTGCGAGGTCCCGGCAAGAACGGGACCCCGAGGAGCGGGCCGACGGCGGGCTACTTCTTCGGGGTCAGCGTGACGACGCGGGCGGCGCTGTCGATGGTGACGATGAAGTTGTCGAGGAAGTCGCGGCCGAGCAGGCCGTCACGACCCGACCCGAGCCCCGAGTCGTGCGAGACGACCATCAGGGGGCCGAACCGAGCGCCCTCGACCTCGATGCTCTCGATCCGGACCGCGAGGACATTGGCGTCCCCGGTCACGCCCTTGATGGAGCCGCGGACCGCATTGCGGTAGCTGATGCCGAGCGCGGCCAGGGCGGTCGGGCTGATCAGCGTCCCCTGGGCGCCCGTGTCGAGGATGAGCTGGGTCGTGCCGCCGCCGTTGATCTTGGCGGCCACCACGATCGGCTGGCCGGGCGTGAACGGGATGCGGGCGACTCCCGCGGGCGGGGCACTGGGCGCCGCCGGCTCGGACGGAGCGGGGGCGGACGGCGGGGGCTGGGCCGGCGAGCCCACGATCACCGCGCCGCTCCGGAACTGCGACGGCACGCTCTGGAGACCCTGGGAGAACTGGACATTGCCGCGCTCGTCGGTCCACCGGTAGATCTGCGCGGACGCCGGAGCGAGCGCGCCCGACAGCAAGCTGCCGAGCGCCAGACCCATCAGGAGGGCGGAGTAGCGACCCTTCATGGATATCTGCTGACGATTATACGGTCCCGGGGTATTTCCACCGCGGGATCCTGGGGTGGCCCCGGCCCCTCGGCCACCGCCCCCGGGCAGGGCTGGCGGTCCGCGCGCCACCGGCTCCAGGCGGTCTCGTAGACCACCAGCTCGTCGGCGCCCGCCACCTCGTTGTGATCGAGCCGGACGCGGTACACGGGGTGGAAGCGGTCGGCCATCGCGGCGATGGTCGGGAACCAGGCCGGGAACACGATCAGGTAGTCGGGGCAGGTCTGCTCCAGGTAGCGCAGCACGCCCGGCTCGCCGCCCCGCCGGAACGGGATGATGGCGGGCGTGACCAGGCCCATCACGTCCACGATCTCGCGACGCGAGACGTACGTGATCGCGCCCACGTCGTTGAGCGCGAGCCGCGCGGTGGGCGCCGTGTGCCCCGCGACCCAGTGGCCGAGATGCACCTGCATCGCCTCGATGTTCTGGACGGCCCAGCCGTAGCGGGACGCCGCGGAGGGGAGGGCGGCGAGCGCGCCCACGAGGAGCGCGGCGGCCGCGAGCCACCCCCTCATCCTGCCCTCTCCCTCCGAGGGGGAAAGGGAGGAAGAGGAAGAAAAGAGCGGGGTGAGGGGGGCGATGGCGACGACGAGGGCGAGCGGGAGGAGATGGATGGAGTAGCGGCCTTCCTGGAATGACGGCGCGCGGTAGGGCGCGAGCATGGCCATCGCGAGCGGGTGGAGCACGAGCACGGACGCGGGAGCCAGCGCGGCCCGCCCGACGCGGCGACCGAGCCACCAGAGCCCGGGCAGCAGCAGGAGCGGCAGCAGCGGGTCCGCCCGCCACAGCCAGCGCACCCACTCCGTCTCGAACTGCCATGGCCGGCCGAGCAGCGTCGTGCGAAGCGGCTCGCGCACGCCCGCCAGGTAGCCGACCAGACCGCCCTCGATCTTCGCCGCCGCGGTGGCGGGCAACGGGGTCCCGGTCGTCGCCAGATTGAACACGATCCACGGCGCGAGGAATCCGGCGACCGGGATACCCCACGCCACCGCGCGCCGGCGGGTGAGCGGGCCGCCCAGCCAGACGAGCAGCAGGAGCAGGACGGCCTCCGGACGGGCGAGCGCCGCGGCCCCGAGCGCGGCGCCCGCGG
>DATFGS010000671.1:0-3770 GCA_035249225.1 Candidatus Methylomirabilota bacterium
TCATGATGTCCTCGACGTGCTCCGCCCACAGGGATCCCAGGTTCACAGTGATGCGCCCCGACCAGGGTCGATACATCTTGAGGACGTCCAGCTTGGTCACGACACCGCGGAGAACACCGTGCTCGTCAACAACAGGGAACATGTTGAAATCATGCGCATCGAACAGCTGGCGGAGCCGCATGATGGTCGTGTCTGAGCGGACGGTCAGCGGGTTCGGGGTCATGATCCCGCGAATGGTCCGACCGTCACTTCGTCTCGCCATACCGGTACCTCCCATCGTCAGCTAGAAGGAAGCTGGTGGCGAGTATGCCCGATTCCAGCCGAGACAACCCGCCGGTAAGCTCCTGCACCCAGCCCACCTGCACGTGAAGATCCTCACCTTTGCCCTCATGCGGCTCACGAGGCCCCTGCCTCGACGATTTGGCGTGGGCCTCCTCATCACCTTGACCGTATCGTGGGGAATGCTCTGGGCCTCGTGGCCTTGCTGTGAGGCACGGCCGCGACGCTCGCCCGGAGGCGCGAGGGGTGGAGTAGAGTGTGGCCATGAACGGACGCAGGATCGTCTTCGCGCGATGAAACGCTCGGGCGTTGCTCGACCAGTCGTGAGCAGGAGACGATCATGAGCCCGACGGGACAGCAGACAGGACCCAAGAGCAATCCCGCGCCACCCCCCACCCGGCCTGGAGCCGCCAAGGGCCCCGCGCCCGCGAAGATGCCGCCCCGCAAGATGTGGCTGTGGTTCCTGCTGGTCTTGGTTGCGAACTTCTTGCTGGTGAGGCTGATGGCACCCGGCGCGGAAGCACCGGTCACCGTGCCCTATACCTTGTTCAAAGAGGAGGTCAGCAAGGGGAACGTCCAGTCGATCTACAGCCGGGGCGACACCATCACGGGCCGGTTCAAGGCACCGGTCACCTACCCGCCGGCGGGCGACAAGAGTGCGGCGCCGAAGAAGACCGAGCCCCAGTCGACGGGCGACCGCGGGGCGGCGCCCGCCAGCCCGCCCAAACCGGCGAGCTCCTTCGCGACCACGCTGCCCTCCTTCGTGGACCCCGGTCTGGAAGCCTTCCTGATCAATCACGGGGTCGAGATCAGCGCCAAGCCGATCGAGGAAGGCGGTAGCCCCTGGTCGACGCTCCTGTTCGGATTCGGTCCGGCCCTGCTCTTCATCGGTTTCTACTTCTGGATGTTCCGGCGGGCCCAGCAGGGCGGCGGCATGGGCGGCGGGCTCATGGGTATCGGCAAGAGCAAGGCGCGTCGCTATGACCAGGAGCAGGACACGAAGGTCACCTTCGACGACGTCGCCGGCATCGACGAGGCCGAGAACGAGCTGATCGAGATCGTGGACTTCCTCAAGGACCCCCCGAAGTACACCCGCCTGGGCGGGACCGCTCCGAAAGGCGTGCTGCTGGTCGGCGCTCCCGGAACCGGGAAGACTTTGCTGGCGAAGGCGGTCGCGGGCGAGGCGGGAGTGCCGTTCTTCTCGATGAGCGGCTCGGAGTTCGTGGAGATGATCGTGGGAGTGGGCGCCGCCCGGGTTCGCGATCTCTTCAAGCAGGCGCGCGAGCACGCCCCGGCGATCATCTTCATCGACGAGCTCGATGCCATCGGGCGCGCGCGGGGTCAGGTCGTGATCGGCGGCTCGAGCGAGCAGGAGCAGACGCTCAACCAGATCCTCACCGAGATGGACGGCTTCTCCAGCCGCGAGGGTATCATCGTGCTGGCCGCGACCAATCAGCCCGACGTGCTCGACAAGGCGCTCCAGCGGCCTGGACGCTTCGATCGGCGCGTGGTCGTGAACCTGCCGGACAAGACCGGGCGCGAGGCGATCCTCAAGGTTCATACGCGCCAGGTGCCGCTGGCGAGCGACGTGAGCCTGGGAGACCTCGCCGCCACGACGCCGGGATTCTCGGGGGCCGACCTGCGGAACCTCGTCAACGAGGCGGCGTTGCTCGCGGCGCGGCGCGGGCAGAACGAAGTCCATCACAAGGACTTCCTGGACTCGCTGGAGAAGATCGTGCTCGGGCCGGAGCGGCCGCTCCTGCTGAGCCGCGCCGACAAGGAGCGCATCGCCTACCACGAGGGTGGACACACCATCCTCGGCCTGGTGGTTCCGGGCGCGGATCCCGTGAACCGAGTGACGATCGTGCCGCGCGGGCAGGCCCTCGGGGTGACATATCAGCGTCCCGACAGCGACCGCTACAACTATCCCGAGGCCTACCTGCGGGGACGGATCGTCGGAGCGCTGGGCGGCCGCGCGGCCGAGGAGATCGTCTTCGGCACCAAGACGACCGGGGCCGAGAGCGACATCGAGCAGGCCACCTCCCTGGCCCGGCGAATGGTCACGCGCTGGGGGATGAGCGAACGGGTCGGGCTGGTGCAGCTCGCACCACGGGAGAATCCCTACCTGGGTGGCTCGGGGGGCTATACCGGCGAGAAGCCGTTCAGCGAGGCGACCGCCGAGGCTATCGATGCCGAGGTACTGAGGATAATCAACGAGAGCCACGATGAGGCCAGGCGTCTCCTCACCACGCACCGCAAGCAGCTCGACGCGCTCGCGGAAGCCTTGGTGGCACGGGAGACCCTCAACGAGCAGGAGATACTTGAGGTCACGGGGCTTCCGCCCGCCCCGCCGCTGGACACCGCGATGCGACCCGTCGCCGGCGGCGGAAACCACACCCCGGGGGGCGCGTGAAGGGGCGCTGAGCGGGGCGTCGTGAGCAGCCTGCCGCTGGCACGAATCCCTGGACTCACCACCGCCACCGGTTTCGGCTGCCGAGACTACCATCGTCCAACGTTGCTCTTGCCTCGGCCTGCCCAACTGGGCGGATCGTCAAGGCTGATGCGCTCGGCGACGAACTAGCCCGGGCCAGGGACGATTCCGCTCACCGGCAATGGTTCCAATTGGGATGCCGGTCACGTCCGAGCGCGTCTGGAGCGCGATCCGATCCGCTCAGCGCGGCGGGCCGCCAGCCAGTCGTGCAGCGGGGGCACCCGCGCGTCCACCTGACGCAGGTTGTAGTAGGGGATCGCGGGCCGGTAGACGTCGAAGACCCGGCGCAGCTCGCCGATCGGCTCGGCGTGCACGTCCACGCGGAGATCGACGTGGGCGAACGGCCGGTCGTCGAAGACCAGCAGCGCGGCGGACTGCTGGCCGCCGTGCTGCCCGCCCGCGTCCCGCCCGGCCTCGATCGCGCGCAGCAGGCGCTCCTCGAGATCCTCCCCGGGATCGGCGGCGAAGCTCTTCTCCATCGCGTCGAGCACGCGCTCGCCGGTGAGGACGTTGCCGAGCACGATGAAGCCCTCCCGCACGTGGTGGCCGGCCCAGTCGCGGTTCATCTTGCCGGTGCGGGCGGCCGCGAAGCCGTCGGCGTCGACGACCGCGAGCTGCCGGTACTCCGCGTAGGGGTCGCCCTTGACCAGCTCCTCGATCACCGCGGGCGCCTTGTAGCCGATCTCGAGGAGGCGCAGCGCGGTGTAGCCGAGCCGCGCGTCCGCGATGGCCATGATCGCGACGGCGCCGAGGCCCGCGCGCACGTGGGGGACGCGCGCGCCGACCGCGAGCGAGCGGGTGGCGGTGGCGACGCCGAGGCGCCGGGTTCGCGGGCAGCGGCCGAGCACCGTGAAGGTGTGGAACTCGACGCCCGGCGGCCGCCCGGGACTCATCGTGGGCCTGCCGTGGACCTGGGATCGATGTAGTCCGGACGGACCGCGTACGGATGGGGCCCCTCCACCGTCTTGCCCTCGGCGAACCGCCGCAGGCCGAAGGCCTC
>DATFGS010000672.1:0-9364 GCA_035249225.1 Candidatus Methylomirabilota bacterium
AGGGTGATGAGGAGCCCTGTCGCGAGGGCCACCACGATTCGCGACCTGCGCTGACGTGTCCGCGGCGTTTGCTCAAGGTCGGTCATTCGCGTCCCCCTCTTGCGGCTGCTCTGCCGTTCGTGCCCGCGCGGACCGCGGCCCGTTGCCCCGGCCCCGCCCCATCGATGTCGGTGTGGGGGGGATACTGCCCCGAGGAGCGTGACCGGGTCAAGCGGATCCCGCTATACTGACGGCGGCCCGACCGGTCCGTCCCAGTCCACCCACACGGGAGAGACACCATGAAGCCGATCATGCTGCTCGGCGTCGTCCTGATCGTCCTCGGCGCGCTCGCCCTCGCCTACCAGGGCGTCACCTACACGACTCGGGAGAAGGTCATCGACCTGGGCCCGCTGAAGGCCTCGGTCGACAAGAAGAACACGATCCCGCTTTCCCCGGTGGTCGGCGGCCTGGCGATCGCCGTGGGCATCGTCCTGGTCGTGGTCGGGAACCGGCGCCGCTAGGCGAGGTCCGAACCGTCAACAATCCGCTGCGCGCCGGTCGACTTGGCTTATGCTACCGGCAGCTACGCGGCCGGCGCAGGTGCCGGCCCACAATCCCGTCGAGGAGGACGCACCCACATGCCCGAGCACCAGCCGCCTGCCATCACTCGCCGCCAGATCCTGACGGCCGGAGCCGCCCTGGCCGCCACCCCTCTGCTGGGCCGGATCGCGCCGGCCGCCGCCCAGGCGCCCGTGAAGGCCACGAAGGTCCTCGACTTCATGACCGGGGCGGACGTCGCCAAGGCGGAAGCGGAGGGCGAGGTCGTCTACTACAGCCACGACGGCGAGGCCGGGATCGCCGCGCTGCTGGACGCCTTCCGGAAGGACTTCCCCAAGATCAAGACCAGCTACGTCCGGGCTCAGACCGGCGCCCTCTACGCCAAGGTCACCGCGGAGCGCTCGGCCGGCCGCTACGCGGTGGACGTGCTGCAGCTGTCCGACATCTCGCCCGCCATCGACTTCCAGAAGAAGGGCGGCTACGAGCAGTACGTCTCGCCCGAGCACGCGTCCTACAAGCCGGCGTACCAGAGCACGCCGGGCGGCTACTTCACCTGGATGGGCGTCACCTTCGCGGGCATCTCCTACAACAAGTCCAAGGTGAAGCCCGAGCAGGCGCCGAAGACCTGGAAGGACATGCTCAATCCCGTCCACAAGGACGGCATGAGCGCCAAGCTGTCCACCTCGGGCATGCAGCACATGCAGTGGTACATGCTGCGCAAGCTCTACGGCGCCGACTTCTGGCAGGAGTTCGGCAAGCTGCGTCCGCGCGGCTTCGACGCGCGGGCCCAGCTCTTCGACCGGCTCGCCAAGGGCGACGACCGCATCTGCGGGCTGGCCGAGTACGCGGGCTACACGCTCTTCAAGGAGAAGGGCGCGGACATCGAGTTCGTGGCCCCGCCGGACGGGCTGCCCGCCACCCCCGCCCTGATCGGGGTCGCCAACAAGGCGCCCCATCCGGAAGCGGCCAAGCTCTTCGTGGACTGGGCCCTCTCCAACCGCGGGCAGACCGTGAACCAGACCGCGACCATCCTGCTCTACGGCTCGGTCAAGAACGACGCGCCCGCGATGGCGACCGGCAAGAAGCTGGCCGACTTCAAGCTGCTCTTCCCGACCGACTGGGTCGACTTCCAGGCCAGCCATGCCGTGTTCGTGAAGGAGTGGAACTCGCTGATGGGGCTCTAGAGGAGCCACCGCGGTGGCGCGCCTCGTCAGCCTCGTCGTCGGGGGCGCCGCCGCGGTCCTCGTCCTCTACCCGATCTTCTTCCTGCTGCAGGCGTCGCTCAGCGTGGGCGACCCGCAGGCGCGCCCGCCCGAGGCGTACGGCCTCGACAACTTCGCCGACCTGCCGCGCTACCGCCACATCTTCGCCAACACCGTGACGGTCGCGGTGGCGGCCACCCTGATGGCCGTCGTCTTCGGTTTCATCATGGCCTGGATCCTCTCTCGCACCAATGTCCCCGGGCGCGCGGCGCTCGAGCAGCTCATGGCGCTCCCCTACTACGTGACCCCGCTCATGGGCGCGCTCGCCTGGAGCCTGATCGGCTCGCCCAGCGGCGGCTTCCTCAATCAGGTCTGGCGCGCGCTCGGCGGCGACGGCCACCTGATCGACATGACGACGTCGTACGGCATCGCCTGGGTCATGGCCCTCTTCGAGGGCTCGGTGGCCTTCGTGATGATCGGCGCGGTGATGAAATCCATGGACCCCGCGCTCGAGGAGGCCTCCCAGGTCCTGGGGGCGGGGCGGCTGCGCACGATGCTGCGGATCACCCTGCCGCTCGTGCTGCCCGGGGTGCTCGGCGCCGCCATCTTCGTCTTCGCGGAGATGCTGGGCTCGTTCTCGGCCGCGCTGGTGCTGGGGCTGCCCAACCGCTTCTACGTCGTCACGACCGCCATGTACCAGCTCGTCTCCCAGTACCCGCCGCAGTTCCCGCGCGCCGCCGCCATGGGCGTGTCCCTCTTCGCGGTGATGTTCGCCATGGTCTACGTCTACCGGCGGGTGGTGAGCCGGGGCAACTACGTGACGATCACCGGGAAGGCCTTCCGCCCGCGCGTCATGGCGGTCGGACACCTGCGCTGGCCGCTCTTCGCGGTCTGCGGCGCCTATCTGGGCGTGGCGGTGGTGCTGCCCATCCTCGCCCTCCTCTACGCCTCCGTGCAGCGGCTCGCCACCGCCTTCCCCAAGGCCGGCAACTTCACGCTGGAGAACTACCGCACCGCGCTCTCGCTCGACGCGGTGCGGTCCGCGCTCTGGAACAGCCTGCTCCTCGGCGTCGGCACCGCGAGCCTGGGCGTGCTCATCATGGGGTTCCTCGCGTGGATGATCTATCGCTCCCGCCTGCCCGGCGTCGGCGTCATCGAGTACGTGCTGATGTTCCCGCAGGCGGTGCCGCGGCTCGTCTTCGCCTTCGGCATGCTCTGGGCCTGGCTCATCTTCCCGATCCCGGTCTACGGCACCCTCTGGCTCCTCCTGATCGCGTACCTGACCGTCTTCCTGCCGCTCGGCCTCCGCACGATCTCGGGCGTGATCCTACAGATCGACCGGTCGCTCGAGGAGAGCGCCCAGATGTGCGGGGCCTCGTGGAGCTACCGGCTGCGCACCGTGACGATGCCCCTGCTGCGCCCCGGCCTCATCGCGGCCTGGCTGCTCCTCTTCATCGCCAGCGTGCGCGAGCTGGGCGCCTCGATCCTCCTCATGGGCCCTCAGTCCAAGGTCATCACGCCGGCCATCGTGGAGTCGTGGTTCTCCACCAGCACCGAGCTGACCGCGGCGATGGCGCTGCTGCAGACCCTGGCCGTCGCGGTCGCGCTCGTCCTCCTCTTCACGGTGGCCCGTCGCGCGATGCAGCACCCGGGAGAAGGCGCATGAGCACGCCGGTGGTGGGCTCCGGACGCAAGGCGTCCATCGAGGTCCGCGACCTGATGGTCCGCTACGGCAAGGTCGCGGCGGTGCGGGGCGTCTCCTTCACGGTCGCGGCGGGGGAGCACCTGACCCTGCTGGGACCGTCGGGCTGCGGCAAGACCACCACGCTGCGGGCCATCGCGGGGCTCGAGCAGCCCGAGTCGGGCGAGATCCGGATCGACGGCAGCCCGGTCTTCTCGTCCTCCCCTCGCGTGCAGGTGCCGCCCGAGAAGCGCGGCCTCTCGATGGTCTTCCAGTCCTACGCGATCTGGCCCCACATGACGGTGTTCGACAACGTGGCCTACGGCCTCCGCGTGCGCAAGCTGCCCGCCGCCGAGATCGCGGACCGGGTGCGCGGGGCGCTCGAGCTGGTGCAGATGGGCGACCTGGCCGCGCGGAGCGCGTCGAAGCTCTCCGGGGGCCAGCAGCAGCGGGTGGCCCTGGCCCGCGCCTTCGTCTTCTCGCCCTCGGTCCTCCTCTTCGACGAGCCGCTCAGCAACCTCGACGCCAAGCTCCGGGCCGAGATGCGGCTCGAGATCAAGGAGCTGCAGCGGCGGCTCGACATCACCTCGGTCTACGTGACCCACGATCTCGAGGAGGCGCTCGCGATCTCCGACCGGATCGTCGTCATGCGCGACGGAGTGATCGAGCAGATGGGCACCCCGAACGAGATCTACGACCTGCCCCGCAACACCTTCGTGGCGGACTTCGTGGGCTCGGCCAACCTGATCCGCGGCCGTCACCGGCCCGACCTCGAGCGCGACGGGCTCGTGGTGCTCGAGACCACCGCCGGCGACATCGTCCACGGCACCGCCTTCGGCCGGCGCGTGGGCGCGGAGGCGCTGCTCTCGATCCGCACCGTCCACGTGCGGCTCTCGCGGGCGCGTCCGGCGGGCGCCCTGAACGTGTGGCCCGCGACCGTACGGCGCCGCGTGTTCCAGGGCGACTTCACCCAGTACCACGTGGACTGGAGCGGCCGCTCGCTCGTGATCCGGGAGGTCGCGACGGACCCGGTGGCCGAGGGCGAGACGGTGTTCCTGATCGTCGAGCCGCGGCACTGCGTCCTGCTGGAGGACTAGCCCTGCTCAGGGCGCTCCGTCGCCGTCCCGACCGGATCGCCGCGCCTTGACCCGTCGGGAAGCGTCCTCTATGCTCGCGCCACGATGCGACTCCACGACAAGGTAGCGGTCATCACCGGCGGCGCCGCGGGCATCGGCTTCGCGTACGCGAAACGCTTCCTCGCCGAGGGCGCACGGGTCGTCGTGGCGGACGTCGCCGACCCGGCGGCCGCGGTGGACAAGCTCGATGCGGCCGGGCGCGCCCTCGGGGTGCGCACCGACGTGAGCGACGCGGCCTCCGTCCGCGCCACGGTCGAGACCGCTCTGACCCGCTTCGGCCGCATCGACGTCCTCGTCAACAACGCGGCCGTCTTCGCCACCCTCAAGCCCCAGCCGTTCGACGAGATCCCGGAGGCGGAGTGGGACCGGGTGATGGCGGTCAACGTCAAGGGCGTCTGGAACTGCGCGCGCGCGGTGGTCCCCGCGATGCGCGCGCAGGGCGGCGGGCGGATCGTCAACGTGGCCTCCGCGATCGTGGCCAAGGGCACCGCCATGCTGATGCACTACGTGACGTCGAAGGGCGCGGTGGTGGCCATGACCCGCGCGCTGGCCCGCGAGCTCGGGCCCGACCGGATCACCGTCAACGCGGTGGCGCCCGGGCTCATCCTGAGCGACACCGTGCAGGCCAATCCCGACATCACCGCCTTCCAGGCCAGCGCGGTGATGCAGGCGCGGTCGCTCCGGCGCGACGCCTTCCCCGACGACGTCGAGGGAACGGTGGTCTTCCTGGCCTCCGACGACAGCGCCTTCATGAGCGGCCAGACCCTCATCGTGGACGGCGGCTCGGTGTTCTCCACGCTCTAGGTCATGGCCTCCGTCCCCGTCATCGACCTGGCGCCGGCGCGCGCAGGGGCCCGCGCCGACCGACTGGCGGTGGCCCGCTCGATGGACGCCGCCTGCCGCGAGATCGGCTTCTTCGCGATCACCGGCCACGGCATCCCCGACGCCCTGGTGGAGGACCTCCGCGCGCGCGCCCACGCGTTCTTCGCGCTGCCGCTCGCGGCCAAGCTCGCCGCGCGGCACCCGATCCCCGGCACCAACCGCGGCTATCACCCGGTGGCCGGCGAGACGCTCGCCTCCGCCAACGACACGCCGGCGCCGCCCGACCTGAAGGAGTTCTTCCACGTCGGCCCGGTGGACGTCTCGGCCGATCCGTACTACACGGGTGTCCCGGGCCGTCGCCACTTCGAGCCGAACCTCTGGCCCGCCGCCCCCGCGGGCTTCGAGAGCGCCGCCACCGCGTACTATCGCGCGATGAGCGGGCTCGTCGTCTCCCTCATGCGCCTGGCCGCCCTTGCGCTCGACGTGGACGAAGGCTTCTTCGACGACAAGGTGGATCGCTCCATCGGCACCATGCGGCTCAACTACTACCCGGCCCAGGCGGCGCCGCCCGAGCCCGGTCAGCTCCGCGCCAGCGCCCACACGGATTACGGCGGTTTCACGATCCTGAGCGGCGAGGACGTGCCCGGCGGCCTGCAGGTGCGCACGCGCGACGACCGCTGGATCGACGTGGCGACCTCGCCCACCACCTTCGTGGTGAACATCGGCGATCTGCTGATGCGCTGGACCAATGACCGGTGGCTCTCGAACCTGCATCGGGTGGTGAACCCGCCCGCCACCGGCGTGTCCGGTCCGCGCCTGTCCATCGCCTTCTTCAACCACCCGAACTACGACGCCCTGATCGAGTGCCTGCCCTCGCAGGGCGCCGCGCGCCACGCCCCGGTGCTCTCGGGCGAGTATCGCGCCGTGAAGTACGCCAAGACCGGCTTCACCGCCGCCCGGGCCGGGTGAGCGCCACCCCCATCTCGCCGAGAACCGCGGTGGCGCTCGGCCTCGCGGTCGGTGCGATGGGGGCCCTCATCATCCTCGTGGCAGTCGGCATCATCCCGGGTGGCGACGCGCCGCTCGAGGCGCCCCGCTGGGTGGTCGCCGTCGCGGGCGGCGCGTTCGTGCTCGCGGGCGCGGCGATGATCGTGGGCTATGCGGTGGCGGGCGGCGCCGCTCCCGACGGCGACCTGCCGCCGGGCACGCCGCGCTGGGTGCGCGTGACCCAGTCCCTGCTCGGCCTCGGCATCATCGGCTCGCTCGCCGCGGTCGCCACCTGGGTCGCGTTCGGCCCCGGCCCGAGGGCGTTCAGCGTGACGCTCCCCTTCGTCGGCCAGGGCCCCGGCAACGAGACCGTCGGCCGGGCAGTCTTCGGCCTCGGCGCGGTGCTGATGTGGGTGATTCTCGCCGCCTTCGTGGTGGTCGGCGTCCGGCGCATTCGCCGCGACAGGTAGGCCCACGGCCTGTCAGCCCAGCATCCACATCCCCCCGTCCACGCTGATGGTCTGGCCGGTGACGTAGCCGGAATCATCTGCGCAGAAGAAGAGGACGGCCCGGGCGATGTCCTCGGGGGTGCCGATGCGCCGCAGCGCGATCGACTCCACGAGCCGCTGCTGGCCGGCCTCGCCCATCGCGTGCCACTGCCGCTCGGAGGCCGGGTTGGAGCGCACGAAGCCCGGCGCCACGCAGTTCACGCGGATGCCGTGCGCGCCCAGCTCGCGCGCGGTCTGGCGGGTGAAGCCGATGAGCCCCGCCTTGGCGCTCGCGTAAGCCTGGATGCCGGTCAGGCTATAGGAGCGGCCGGCGCCCGAGGAGATGTTCACGATGGCGCCGCGCCCGGCGCGCTTCATGGCGGGCGCCACCGCCCGCGTGAAATGGAAGGCGCCGTCCAGGTTGATCGCGAAGATCACGCGCCAGTCGGCGTCCGACACCTCCTCGACCGGCTTGTTGACCTGGCCCGCCACGCCGCCCGCGGTGTTGACGAGCACGTCCAGCCGCCCGGTCTCTCGCTCCGCCCGCGCGACGAACGCCGCGGCCGCGTCGGCGTCGCGCACGTCCACGACCGCGGTGCGGGCCGGGCGCGCGGCCGAGCTCTCCACCACCCGGCGCGTTTCCTCCAGCTCGGGGCCGAGCAGGTCGCAGCCCCAGACCGCCGCCCCCTCGCGCGCCAGGCCCACGCAGATGGCGCGCCCGATGCCGTTGGCGGCCCCGGTGACGACGGCGGTCCGGCCGTCGAGGCGCATCAGATCCGCCCGCGCAGGCGCGGGTCGAGCGCGTCGCGCAGCCCGTCGCCCAGGAGATTGAAGCCGAGCACCGCGACCAGGATCGCCAGCCCCGGGATCGTGGCGACGTGCGGCGCCACCAGCAGCAGATCGCGCCCGGTGGAGACCATGAGCCCCCACGACGGCGTGGGCGGCTGCACCCCGAGCCCGAGGAACGACAGCGCGGCCTCCACCAGGATGGCGTTAGCCATGAACAGCGTGGAGTACACGATCACGGTGGGGAGCACGTTGCGCAGCACGTGGCGCGTCAGCACCCGCGAGGCGGAGGCGCCGAGGGCCCGCGCCGCGCTCACGTACTCCGTCTCGCGGGCCACCAGCACCGCGCCCCGCACCACGCGGATCACGGTGGGCGCCCCCCAGATACCCACCGCGAGCGTGGTGTTGACCACGCCGGGGCCGAGCGCGGACACCACCGCGATGGCGAGGAGGAGGTACGGGAAGGCCAGCAGCACCTCGGTGGCGCGCATGACCAGCACGTCCGTCCAGCCGCCGAGGAAGCCGGCCAGGCAGCCGAGGGTGAGGCCGAGGGTAAGCGCCACCGCCACCGACAGCACGCTCACCACCAGCGCGACCCGGCTGCCGTAGATCACGCGCGAGAGGATGTCGCGCCCGAACTCGTCGGCTCCGAGCAGGAACTTGCCGCCGGGCTTCGCCCGCTTCTCGATCAGGCTCTGCTTCGCGGGGTCGAAGGGGGAGAGCCAGGGCGCGCCCATCGCCGCGATGAGAAGCAGGGCCACGATGGCCAGCCCCGCCACCGCGAGCCGGTTGCGCCGGAACTGGCCCCAGGCGCTCAGCCGGCCGGTGTCGACGACGGACACCGCCGGACCCTCGAGCTCGCCGACCGTGGAGATGGCCATGGACTAGCCCTGCCGGGACACGCGGGGATCGAGCGCCCCGTAGGCCAGGTCCACCGCGAGATTGATGAGGACGAAGGCCACCGCGAACACCAGCACCGCCCCCTGCACCAGCACATAGTCGCGCGCGAAGATGGCCTTGACGATGAGCCGCCCGAGCCCCGGCCACGCGAACACCGTCTCGGTCAGCACCGCGCCCCCCATGAGCTGCCCGGCCTGCAGCCCCAGCAGGGTCAGGATCGGGATCGCCGCGTTCCGCAGCGCGTGCTTGGACACCACGAGCCGCTCCGCCACGCCCTTGGCCCGCGCGGTGCGCACGTAGTCCTCGCGGAGGACGTCCAACACGCTCGAGCGCGTCATGCGCGCCACCATGGCCACCGACGGCAGGGCCAGCGTCACCGCGGGCAGCACCAGATGGGAAAAGCCGCCGGTGCCGCCCACCGGGAACCAGGACAGCCAGAACGCGAACACCACGATGAGGACCAGGCCCGTCCAGAACACCGGCATGGAGAGCCCGAACAGCGAGCCGATGCGGGCCACCGCGTCGAAGAGCGAGGTGGGCCAGACCGCGGAGATCAGCCCGGCGAGGACGCCGACCACCGCGGCGATCACGAGGGCCGCCACCGTGAGCTCGAGCGTGGCCGGCCAGACGTCGCCCAGCTCGTCCACCACCGGGCGGTTCTGCTGGATGGAGCGCCCGAGATCACCCCGCGCCACCCGGCCCACGTACTCCACGTAGCGGACCACCATCGGCTTGTCGAGCCCGAGGTAGTCGCGGAGCTTCGCCACCGCCTCCGGGGTGGCGTGCTCGCCCAGCATCAGGGAGACCGCGTCGCCCGGGATCAGC
>DATFGS010000673.1:0-2416 GCA_035249225.1 Candidatus Methylomirabilota bacterium
CGCGTCCCGCCGCCGGGCCCGCGAGCGCTCCTCAGCCGGCGGGCGCTCCGCGCCCGACCGCGGTCCCCGCGCGGCCGCAGTTCGTGATCCCGCCCCGGCCGGAGGCCGAGTTCGAGGACGTGGCGATGTCGCCGATGCGCGCGGCGATCGCCAAGCGCATGCCGATGTCGAAGGCGCCGGTCCCGCACTTCTACGTCACCTCGGAAGTGGCGATGGACGAGGCCTGGGCGCTGCGCGAGCGGCTGAACGCCCTCGACGGACAGCCCAAGATCTCGGTCACCGACATGGTCATCAAGGCGGTGGCGCTGGCCCTGCTCAAGAACCCGGGGGTCAACGCCCAGCTGAGCGGCCAGGCCATCCGCGTGCACCACCGCGCCCACATCGGCATCGCGGTGGCGCTCGACCAGGGCCTGATCACGCCGGTCCTGCGCGACTGCGACGTCAAGCCGCTCGGCCGCATCGCGGTCGAGTCGCGGGACCTGGCCGAGCGCGCGCGGGGGGGCAAGCTGCGGGCGCAGGAAATGTCCGGTGCGACCTTCTCGATCTCGAACCTCGGGATGTACGACGTCGAGGAGTTCTCGGCCATCATCAATCCGCCGGAGGGCGCGATCCTCGCGGTGGGCTCGGTGCTGCAGAAGCCGGTGGTGGAGGACGGGGAGCTCCGGGTGGGGCGGCGCATGAAGATGACGATCTCGTGCGATCACCGGGTCATGGACGGCGCGATGGGCGCGCGGTTCCTCCAGGACGTGAAGCGGCTGCTCGAAGAGCCCCTGCGGCTCCTGGTCTAGCCCGATGGCCGCCCAGGCGTTCGACGTGGTGGTGGTGGGCACCGGGCCCGGCGGCTACGTGGCCGCAATCCGCTGCGCTCAGCTCGGGCTCTCGGTGGCGACCGTGGAGGACGACCGGCCGGGCGGCGTCTGCCTCAACTGGGGCTGCATCCCGACCAAGGCGCTCCTCCGGAACGCGGAGGTCGTCGGCCTCTTCAACCGGGCGAAGGAGTTCGGCATCACGGTCGGCGAGTGGAAGGCCGACTACGCCCAGGCGGTACAGCGCTCGCGCAAGGTGGCCGACCGCATGGCCAAGGGCATCGAGTTCCTCTTCCGCAAGAACAAGATCACCCTCTTCCTCGGCCGGGGCACGCTCAAGGCGGCGCGCACGGTGGAGGTGGCGGGCAAGGACGGCGCCACCACGCTCGAGGCCAGGCGGGCGGTCATCCTCGCCACGGGGTCCGAGCCCCGATCGCTCCCCGGCGTGACCATCGACGAGAAGCGGATCGTCTCCTCCACCGGCGCGGTCACCAACGAGGGCCGGCCCGGCTCGCTGATCGTCATCGGCGCGGGCGCGGTGGGCATCGAGTTCGCCGACGTCTACGCGGCGTACGGCGCCGCGGTGACGGTGCTGGAAGCCCTCCCGCGCGTCCTGCCCATCGAGGACGAGGAGGCGTCCACCCAGATCGCGCGGCTGTTCTCGCGGCGCGACATCACGATCCGCACCGGCGTGAAGGTCAAGGGCGTGACGTCGGCGGGGTCCGGCGTCTCGGTGGAGGTGGAAGCCGAGGGCAAGACGGAGACGCTCAAGGCCGACCAGGTGTTGATGGCGGTCGGGCGCGCCGCGCGCACGCGCGGGCTCGGGCTCGAGGCGGTCGAGGTCGCCACCGAGCGCGGCTTCGTGACGGTGTCCGCGACCATGGAGACCTCGGTGAAGGGGATCTACGCGATCGGCGACATGGCGGGCCACCAGCTCCTCGCCCACAAGGCGATGGCCGAGGGCGTCGTGGCCGCGGAGGCGATCGCGGGCCAGTCCCCGCGGCCGGTGGACTACGGCAACGTGCCGTCCTGCACGTACTGCCATCCTCAAGTTGCGTCGATCGGGGTCACCGAGGCGGCGGCCCGCGCGGGCGGGCGCGAGCTGGCGGTGGGCAAGTTCCCGTTCACGGCCAGCGGCAAGGCGGTCGCGCAGGGCGAGACCGAGGGCTTCGTCAAGGTGGTGGCCGACAAGGCCACCGGCGAGATCCTCGGCGTGCACATCGTCGGGCCCGAGGCCACCGAGCTGATCCACGAGTTCGCGGTGGGCCGGACGCTCGAGGCCACCCTGGACGAGTTCGTCCACACCATGCACGCCCATCCCACCCTCTCCGAGGCCGCGTTCGAGGCCGTCCTCGCCGCCCTCGGCCACCCGATCCACATCTAGTGATTCCCCTCTCCCCGTCGGTGAGAGGGCAGGGTGAGGGGCCCACCGACATGGATTTCAAGCTCAGTCCCGACCAGGAAGCGCTCAGGGCCCGCGCGCGGACGCTCGCCGACTCCGTCTTCCGCGCGCGCGCGGCCCGCTGGGACGCCGCCGAGGAATACCCCTGGGACAACGTGAAGGATCTGGTGCAGGCCGGCTTCATGGGCCTCACCATTCCGAAGGCCTA
>DATFGS010000674.1:0-8750 GCA_035249225.1 Candidatus Methylomirabilota bacterium
AGGCGATCGCCTTGTTGCCGAGGCCGTCGGCCAGCATGCCCAGGACCTCGATCTCGCGGGCGGTCAGGGGCTCCGCCCGGTCCGGCTCGGCGCGGACGGGCCGGGGCGCTCGGCGGAGCGCGGTCGGATGGAGCGCCACGAGACCGGCCGCGACCGCATCCACGGCGGCCAGGAGCTCGCCGGCGGTGGCGTCACTCGGCAGCACCGCCCGGACCGGGCCGCGCCCGAGCCGCTCGTCGGCAACCACCCGGCGCGGCTCCTCGGCGAGCACGACGAGAGCGGCCCCGCCCGCGCCCCACGGGCCGCCGAGCACCGTCTCCAGGCGCTCACCCTCCAGATCCAGCAGCACCAGATCGGGACGCAGCTCATCCAGCTGCCGGACCACGGGCACGCCGGGCAGCGCCGGCACCAGGCGCAGGGCCGGCGCGCCGGCGACCACCGCTTCGAGCCGAGCTCGCGCGGCCACGCGTCGCGCCGCCACCAGCACCCGGATCACCCGGTCACCCGACGAGTCGCTCCAGGACGAATCGAGCACCCGCGCGGCTCGGCACCGCGACCGCGAGCCCGCCCACGATCATCGCGTTGAGCCCGACGACTCGACCGCGGGCGTCGGCCAGCGGGCCGCCGGAGTTGCCCGGCGCGAGCCGAAGGTCGGCCTCGATGAAACGACGGCCCGTCGCATGCACCAGGCCGGCCGAGAGCGCACGCACGACACCGAACGGGTTGCCGACGGCCAGGACCAGCTCCCCGATCCGCAGGGCGTCCGAGTCGCCGATCTCCGCGGCGGACAACCCGGTCGCCTCCACCACGAGAGCGGCCAGATCGAGCTCGAGGTCACGCGCGGCGACGCGGGCGGGGAGGACGCGCCCGTCCGGCAGGACGATCGAGACGGCACCCTTCGCCACGTGGGCATTGGTGAGGATCAGCCCGTCGGGGCGCCACACCACGCCCGCCCCCGCCGGCGCGCCGGCGGAGGAGTCGCGGCCGCGCCCGCGCACCTCGACCGTGATGCCGGCCAGCCGGGCCGCAAGCGAGGACGCCGCGGCCGCCACCGGCTCCGCCGCCCCCACGCGCATCAGCCCGGCCGCCGCGGCTGCTCGCCCACCGTGATCCGCAGCTCGGTCCGGACTCCGCCGCGCAGCACGACCGCGGAGATCTCGACGCCGACCCGGTCGGACCCGAGCCGAGCCTGCACATCGTCGAGCTCGCCCACCGGCGCCCCGTCCAGTGCCACGAGCACGTCGCCGAGCAGCATGCCGCCGCGCGCCGCGGGTCCGGACGGCTCCACCATCACGATGATCAAGCCGCCGGCGCCCAGACCGAGCTGCGTCCGGAGCGTTTCGGGGAGGCGCACCGGCTGCATCCCGAGACCCAGGTAGCCGCGCGAGATGCGTCCCTTGCGCAACAGCTCGTCGGTCACGCGCCTCACCATCGTCACCGGCAGCGCCAGCCGCGTCTCATGAGCGAGACCCGACGTGTTCAGGCCGACCACCCGGCCGGCCGCGTCGACCAGAGGTCCCCCGGAAAAGCCGGGATAAAGAACCAGGTCGAGCCGAACGAGCCGGTCGATGTCTCCGCCCCGCGCACTCCGCCACCGTGGCCCGAGGGCGCTGATCACGCCCCAGCTCGCGCGCGGGCCGTAGCCGATCGCCAGCACCATGTGGCCGACGCGCAGCGCGGCATCGTCGCCGGGCGTGGCGACGACCGACCCCGCGTCCGCCACCCGGAGCACGGCGAGGTCGGTACCGGAATCGCGGCCCGCGAGCACGGCGGGCAGCGAGCGTCCGTCCGCCATCGTGACCGTGATGTCCTCCGCGGTCCTCACGGTATGCTCCGCGGTGACCACGATGCCGGGCTGCCAGTGGATGCCGGTGGAAGGCAGCCGGCGGCGCGCGTGCACGGTCACGACGGCCGGTGCGGCGCGCTCCACGGCGGCCGCCAGATCATTCGAGAGTGACAGCAAGGTATCCATTCGCTTCCTCCCCAGGGTGATCGTCTCGCCCCAGCATGCGCCGGGCGAGGCACCGCGGGAATCAGCCGAATGGCTAGGTCGGGTCCGGCGGGCCCCCGGAGCTCCTAGCGCGCCGACGTCGACAGCCGGGGCCGGGCCGCCACCCGATCCAGCGCTTCGAAGAAGCGTTCCACGTCGTCGTGGTCGTCGTGCACGTGGGGCGAGACCCGGATCCGTCCTTCTCCGCCCCAGACGAGCACGCGCAGGGCGGCCAGGCTCGCGGCGAGCCCGCCCGCGTCCTCCGCGAGGAAGCACACGTTGCCCCCGCGCTCCTCGGGCGCCTCCGGGGTGATCACCGGCCAGCCGCGCCGCCGGAGCCCCTCGATCAGCTCGGTCCCGAGCGCCCGCGCGTGGCGCTCCACCTCCGCGGGCGCGAGCCGCTCGAGCCGCGCCAGCGCGCTGTCGAGCACGGCCAGGCCGAGCAGGCTCGGGTTGCCCGCCTCGAGCCGCGAGGCGTCGGGCCGCCACGGCATCGCGAGCGGATCGCCGAGACCGCCGCGATGGCCGACGCTGTGCCAGCCGACGGTGGCCGGGATCAGCTCGCCCACCCGCCGCGCGCTGTAGGCGAAGAGACCGACGCCGTGGGTGGCCAGCAGCCACTTGTAGCAGCTCGACACCACGAAATCGCAGAGCGCGCCGGGCACCGGTACCACCCCGGCCGCGTGGGTGGCGTCCACCGCGAGCCGCGCGCCCGCGCCGTGCGCCAGCTCCGCGCAGCGGGCCAGGTCGAGCCGCTGGCCGGTGAGGTAGCTCACCTGGCTGACGAGCAGCAGCCGCGTCCGTCGGTCCACCCGCGCGGCCAGATCGTCCATCGCCACGTAGTGGCCACGCGCGCGGACCACGCGGGGCTCCACCCCCCTTTCGCGCAGCAGCGCCGCCGGATAGATCAGCGAGGGGTACTCGACGTCCGCGAAGACGACGTTGTCGCCCGCGCGCCACTCCACCGAGCGCACCGCCTGGTTCAGGCCCTCCGACGAATGGGCGAGGAAGGCGACCTCGCCGGGCGCGACACCCAGCAGCCGCGCGGCACGCCCGCGCGCTCGCTCGCCGATGACGAACATCTCCTCGCGCCCGGCCATCCCCGCGCTCTTCAGCGCCCCGAACCGCTCGCAGGCGGCGGTGTGAGACCGGAGCCACGGCGCCTCGCCGCCGGTGCAGAGGTGCGCCACGCCGTCGAGGCCGACGAACTCGCTCTTGTCGATGAGGGGCACGATCCGTTCCTCCCGTGCCGGGTAGCCTAGCACCCGGGTGGGCGGCAAACTACCCGGTAAGAGTTTCTGGGGCCGAGCGCCCGGCGCGGCGCGGGCACCGGAACTCCGCGTCACGCCACGAGAAAGTGGTGGCACCGCGGTTGCACTTCATTCGGGCATGCGCAGCGCATCGTCCGCACCGATGACGACGTGGAGCCCGTGGGCGCGCGAGTACGCGCGCGATCCGGAGCGCTACGTCTTCGGCACCGCGCCGTCGGACTGGGCGCGCGAGATCGCCCGCCTCGTCCGGCCCGGCGACGCGGTGCTCGACCTGGGCTGCGGCGAAGGGCGCGACAGCGTCTTCTTCGCCGAGCTGGGCGCGTCGGTGACCGGCGTGGACCTGGCCGCCGACGGCCTCGACAAGGCGCGGCGGCTGGCCCGCCGGCGCGGCGTGCGGGTGCGCTGGATCGAGGGCGGCATGACGGACGCGCTCCCGGCGGGCCGCTTCGACCTGATCTTCTCCTGCGGCACCATCCACTACGTGCCGCGGGCCGCGCGCCGCCGGCTGTTCCGGCGCCTCACCGCGATGACCCGGCCGGGCGGGCACCAGGCGCACGTGGTCTTCACCGACCGCCTCGTGCACGAGGAGAAAGGGGAGATCGTGGACTACTTCACCGCGGGGGAGCTGCGCGAGGCGTTCGTCGAGTGGCAGGTGCTGCGGAACGGCGAGCGGGTGATCAGCTGCGCCCAGGACGGGACCGTCCACGGCCACTCCGTCGAGGAGCTGGCGGCGGCGCGTCCGGTGGTGCCAGCGCCGTGGCCGTCCGCGCCGTGATCGCCTGGTCCACCGAGAAGAACTCGGCCCACGGATCCTTGCGGAGCGCGGCGAGACGCTTCGGCACCGTCTGGACCGTGAACGACTCCGGCCGCGCCGCGGAGAGCTCCGCCCACGCGAGCGGCGTCGACACCGGCGCCCCCGGCTTCGCGCGGGACGAGTAGGCGGCCACCGCGGTGGCGCCGCGCACGTTGCGCAGATAGTCGATGAAGATGCGGCCGCGGCGGGCCGCCTTCAGCGGGTTGATGGTGTAGCGGTCGGGCGCCCGGCGCGTCATCTCGGCGCCGACGCCCTCGCCTACCGCCCGCAGCGCGTCCCAGCCTGCCTCGGGCCGCAGGGGCACCACCACGTGGAGCCCCTTGCCGCCGGTGGTCTTCACGAAGCTCACCAGCCCCAGGTCCTTCAGGAGCGCGCGCGCCGTCTCGGCCGCCTCGATCACGCGCGGCCACGGCAGGCCCGGCGCCGGATCGAGATCGAGCACGAGCCGATCCGGCCGCTCGAGCCGCTCGACCCGCGTGCCCCAGGGATGGATCTCGAGCACCCCGATCTGGGCGAGGGCGACGACCCCGGGGAGATCGTCCACGTAGAGATACGAAGCGGTGCCGCCGCCGCTCTCGCGGATGCGCACGCGCTTGACCTGCTTCGGCACGCCGGGCGCGGCGTGCTTCTGGTAGAAGCAGGCGCCGCGATCGCCCGCGGGGCAGCGCACGAGGCTCAGCGGCCGATCCGACACGTGCGGCACCATCCAGTCCGCGACCGCCTCGTAGTAGCGCGCGAGCCCGAGCTTGGTGATCGCCTGGCCACGATAGAGCACCCGGTCCGGATGCGTGAGCCGGACCCCGGCCACCTCGACGGGCCCGGCGCTCCCGCCCGAGATCGCCCCCGCCGGCTTCGGCGCGCGGGGCGTCTCGCGCACGATCTGGGCGGCGGGCTTGTCCTCGCGGAGGCCCTGGAACGCGGGATGGCGCAGCAGGCCGTCGCGCGTCCACTCGGTGAACGCGACCTCGGCTACCAGCTCCGGCTTCACCCAGTGCGCGCCGCGCGCGGGGGGACGCGGCCCGTCGGGCGCGAACGGGGAGGCGTGGCGCTCGAGCTTGCGCAGGCGCGCGCCCAGGCGCTGCAGCGTGGCCTGGTCGAAGCCGGTGCCGACGCGGCCGGCGTAGACGAGCCGGCCGTCGCGATCGTGCACGCCCAGGAGCAGCGAGCCGAACTCGGCGCGCGCGCCCTCCGGGTCGGTGTAGCCGCCGATCACGAGCTCCTGCCGCGCCACGCACTTCACCTTGAGCCACGCCGACCCGCGCCCGGACGTGTAGGGCGCATTCTTCCGCTTGGCGATGATGCCCTCGAGCCCCAGCCGACAGGCGCGCTCGTAGACGCGCCGGCCGGGGACGTCGAAGTGCTCGGAGTAGCGGAGGCGGCTCCGCCGCCCTCTGAGCAGACGGGCCAGGCGCGCCTTGCGCTCCACCAGCGGCAGGGACCGCAGGTCGCGCCCGTCGAGGAACAGCAGGTCGAAGGCCACGTAGACGAGCGTGCGGCCCTTCTCCAGCTGATCGGCCTGCTGGAGCGCCTGGAAGCTCGACACCCCGGCCCGGTCGAGGGCCACGACCTCGCCGTCGAGCAGGGCCTCCTTCACCGGCAGCGCCGCCGCGGCCTCCGCGACCATGGGGAAGCGCGCGGTCCAGTCCTGGCGATTGCGGGTCAGGAGCTTGACGCGGCCTCGCTCGATCCGGAGCAGGATGCGGTAGCCGTCGAGCTTGATCTCGTGGACCCACTCATCGCCCGGCGGCGGACCGGACACCAGGGTGGCGAGCTGGGGCGCGACCCACGGGGGCAGCGTCATCGCGCGCGAGGCTTCGCGCGGCCGGCCGCGTCTCGCTCCTTGATCAACAGCCAGTGCTCCTTCCGAACGCGGGGCCGATCGCCGTCCGGGTCGCGCATGCGCACCAGCGCCCAGGCGCCCTCGAGCTTGCGCCCGTGCAGCCGGAACTTCAACGACCCCTTGCGGTAGCCGGCGCGCGGATCGCCGACCGGCTCCCACCAGCCTCGGTCCCAGATCGCGACCTGGCCGGCGCCGTAGTGTCCCTCGGGGATCTCCCCGTGGAAGCGTCCGTACTCGATGGGATGGTCCTCGACGCGCACGGCCAGGCGCTTCTGGCCGGCCACCGGCGCCGGCTGCTTCGGTACCGCCCAGCTCTTCAGCACCCCGTCCAGCTCGAGCCGGAAGTCATAGTGCAGGTGGCTCGCGTCATGGCGCTGGACGACGAACGCCAGGCGCTTCGCGGCCCGGCGCGTCCGTCCCCTGGGCTCCGGCGTCGCGGCGAAATCCCGCTTGCGGCGGTAGACGGTGAGGCTCACGGCTCAGGCGGACTTGCGTCGACGAGGCCGGCGCCGGTCCTCTCCCGTCCGGGCGAGACTCTGCTTGAGCAGCTCCGCGATGTCGATGATGTCGGCCCGCTTCCGCGTTGCGGGCTTCTCCTCGATCTCGGGGGCGGAGGTGAGCTGCCCCGCCCGGCTCCGCTTCCTGATGAAGGCCAGCAGCTCATCGCGATACTCGTCGTGGTATTGCTCCGGGTCCCAGTCCTCGGTCATCTCGGCCACCAGCCGCTCCGCCATCTTCAGCTCCCGGTCGGAGATCCGCAAGCTCTTGAGGTTCGTCCCGGGTACCCGGAGCTTCGAGGGATCGCGCAGCTCCGACGCGTAGCGGACGACGTCGAGCACCAGCACCCGATCCTGCACCACCACCGCGGCGAGATGCTGGCGCGTCTTCACCACCACCGAGGCCACCGCGACCTTGCCGCTGCGCCGGAGGGCCTCGCGGAACAGCGCGTAGCCGCGCTCGCCGCCGCGGGCCGGCTCGAGATAGTACGGCCGATCGAAGAAGACCGGCGCGATCGCGGTCCCGTCCACGAAGGCGAGGATGTCGATCCGCTGGGTGCGCTCGGGGCTCGCCCGCCGCAGATCGGCATCGCTGACGACCACGTAGCGCCCGTTCGCCTGCTCGACGCCTCGCACGATCCGATCGCCCGGCACCGGCCTCCCGGTGCGCTTGCTGATCTTCTGGTAGCCGATCGGCGAGCTGTCCCGCTTGTCGAGCAGCGTGAAGTCCAGGTCGTCGCGCTGCTCCGCGGTCACCAGCGACACCGGGACGTTGACGAGGCCGAAGCTGATGCTGCCGGTCCAGATGGTGGACGGCATGCGGCGGCTCCGCTCAGCGGGACGCGACGGCCACCCGGCCCGGCGGAGGCGGCGCGTCGATCAGATCGGCCCACGCGGGGCGCACCCGCATCCGGGCGAGCACGTGGAGCACCCGGCCGGGGCTGCCCAGGTCGCACCAGGTCACGCGCGGCAGGCGCGAGACGCCGAGGTGCTCCGGATGCGGCTCGAGAACGGCCCGCGAGAAGCTCGCCCGCGCGAGCGGGGCGTACGCCTCCTGCACCGCCGACATTCCCCGGTCCGAGTCGAGGAGGCGCCGCAACCCGGCCAGCCGGCCGCTCATCTCGGGCAGCGCGCGGGCGCCGAGCTCGACCAGCGCCCGCGCGCGCGCGACGGTGATGGCGGTGTTCCAGAGGCCGCCGCCGGCCAGAGAAGCCTGCGCCTGCGCCTCCGACGGCTTCTCCCAGAACCGGCGCACCGCCGAGACGACGTCGAGCGTCCCGTCGATGGATGGACCCGGGTCGATCCAGCCGTACTCCGCCTCGGGCGACGTGGGCTGCCCGCCCAGCAGCATCACGCGGTCCGGATGCCGCTCGGCCGCGCCGGCCACTTCCTGGACGTGCGCCATGAACGTGGCCTCGCCCAGGATGAAGTGATCGGAGGGGAACACCACGATCGTCGCGGCCGGATCCCGCCACGCGATCCAGTGCGCGGCGTACAGGATGGCGGCCGCGGTGCCCCGATCTTCCGGCTGGACCAGGAGGTAGGGCGGCTGCCCGGCGCCCGCGAATTCCTCCGCGAGATAGCCGGCGTGCCGGCGCACCGAGACCACCACCGTGCGAGCCCGGGAGATCCCGAGCGCGGTCCGGTCCAGGGTCTGCTGCAGCAGGCTGCGCGGCCCGAGCAGCTTCACGTACTGCTTCGGCCGCTCCTCCCCGAGCATCCGGTGGACGAGAGGACGGAGACGCACGCCCTCCCCGCCCGCGAGCACGACGGCCCATGGCCCTCCCGGGTTCGCCATCGGGCTACGCGTTGACCTTGCGCCCGCCCCAGCGCTTCTCGCTCCGGGGCAACCCGTTCACGAGTCGCTCGGCCACGATCGCGGGCTCCTCCAGCCGATAGGCGCGACGGCGCGCCGTCAGCTCCTCCCGCCGCCGGACGACGTGCATCGCGGGGACCGCGGTCAGCGCGACGAGCGCCACCAGCGGCGAGAGGAAGAACGCCAGCACGAACCAGGCGACGGGCTCGCGGCCCTTTTCCCAGGCCACCCAGGCGGTCAGGGACGCCCCGCCGACCCAGGCCGCGAACCCGAACAGCGTGAGGACGAATCCCAGTCTCACGAAGTCGCCGACCAGCGCGTCCACGGTCCTAACGTCCGACACCCAGCAGGAACAGGATGACGATGAGGCTCAGCGGCACGCCGAGCAGCCAGAGGAGAATGAGTGGCATTACCAGCCTCCCGACGCGGCCCGATCGCGCCGCGTCCGATAGTGTGTGAAGGTCATGGGCTCACCGGAGCCCATCCAGCCGCCCACGACGGCGCCCATGAGGCCGAGCAGCA
>DATFGS010000675.1:0-3054 GCA_035249225.1 Candidatus Methylomirabilota bacterium
CCAGGTCGGCGCGGGCGTCGCCGATCACGCCGTCGGCGCCGCCCGCGGCCTGGCCCGCCATGAGCCGCCGGTACACGCCGTCGCCCGCCATCAGGACCGCGTGGGTGCCGCTCTCGGCCACGCGCCCCTCGTCGAGCACGAGGATGCGGTCGGCGCCGATGATGCTCGAGAGCCGGTGGGCGAAGATGAGGGTGGTGCGCCCCCGCATCAGGCGGTCGAGCGCGTCCTGGATGGCGGCCTCGCTCTCCGCGTCCACCGAGGAGAGCGCCTCGTCCAGGATCAGGATGGGCGCGTCGCGGAGCAGCGCGCGGGCGATCGCGATGCGCTGGCGCTGGCCGCCCGAGAGGCGCACCCCGCGCTCGCCCACCACCGTCCGGTAGCCCTGGGGCAGGGCCATGATCGCGTCGTGCATGTTGGCATTGCGCGCGGCGGTCTCGAGCTCGGCCTGGCTCGCGTCGGGCCGGCCCATCCGGAGGTTCTCCTCGATGGTGCCGTGGAAGAGATAGGTGTCCTGGCTCACCACCGCGATCAGTCGCCGCAGGTCCCGCAGCGAGAGCTCGCGCAGGTCGCGCCCGCCGATGGTGACGCGGCCCGCGGTGGGATCCGCGAAGCGGAGCAGGAGGCGCGAGATGGTGGACTTGCCCGCGCCGCTGGCGCCCACCACCCCCACGCGCTCCCCCGCGGCCACGCGGAAGGAGAGCTGCTCGAGCGCGGGGCGGCGGCCCCCCGGATAGGCGAAGGTCACGCCGTCGAAGGCGATGGAGGGCTCGAGATCCGGGCCGTCGCCGGCGGCGGTGTCGGCGACGGACGGCTTGAGCGCGAGGAGGCTCAGGATGGACTGCGCGGCCGCGAGGCCCAGCATGCCCTGGTGCAGCACGGTTCGCAGCTCGCGCAGCGGGCGGAAGATCTCGACGCCCAGCATGAGGACCACCACCAGCGCGGTGAGCTCCATCTGGCCGCCCTGCACGCGGAAGACGCCGACCGCCAGCGCGATCGCCGCGCCCAGCGCGATGCACACGTCGCTGATGCCGCGCGCCAGCGTGTTGGTGCTGAGCAGCCACATGGTGGCCTGGAAGAGCGCGCGGCCGCGCTCCTCGAGCAGCCGGGCGCGCGACTGGCTCTGGCCGAAGGCGGCCAGCGTGCGCAGCCCCTGGATCGCGTCCAGGAACTCGGCGCCGTAGGCCGCGTAGGACTTCGACCGCGCGAGGCTGTCGCGGCTGTCCCAGCGATGCCACAGCGTGGGCATGAGGAAGGTGGCGATCGCGGCCAGGAAGAAGACGCCGGCGAGCGGCAGATCGATCGCGGCCACCACCGCGAAGATCAGGAACGGGGTCAGCGCGGACACGAAGAGCTGGGGCAGGAACTGGCCGAAGTAGACCTCGAGCTGCTGCACGCCCTCGACCACCGACAGGATGACGTCGCCGGTTCGCGTCTGGGTGAAGTGGGCCGGGCCCAGCGCGGTGATCTGCTCGTAGAGCCGCGCGCGCAGGCGGCTCTGCACGCGCGCCGCGGTGTGGTGCGCCACCATCGTGCGCCCGTACTCGAGCAGGCCGCGCAGCGCGACGAGGGCCGCCACCCCCGCGATCGGCCACGCGAGCGTCGCGAGGGCATCGTGGGCGAGCACGCGGCCCAGCACCCACCCGAGCAGGGCCAGGCGAGCGGTGCCCGCGAGCACGGCGAGCAGCCCGGCCAGCGTGGTGCCCGCGATGCGCAGGCGCACGCCGCGGGTGAAGGCCCAGAGCCGAGGATTCAGATACACGGCGCAGGATACCTCATCGGCTGCCCTGGGCGACGGGGAGGCGGCCGGCCACCGCCCGCACCTTGCGCGGGGCCGCGACCCAGATCGCCACCGCGGAGATCACGCTGCACCCGATCGAGATCCAGAAGGCGAGCGTGTAGCTGCCGGTGCGGTCGTAGAGCACGCCGGTGAGCCACGGTCCCACCGCGCCGCCCGCGATCGAGGCCAGCATCAGCGTGCCGAAGATGGAGCCGTAGTGGCGGCCCTGGAAGATCTCGGCGGGGATCGCGCCCACCACCGAGGTGAGGCCGTAGCCGAGCATGCCCTGGGCGACCACCATCACGTAGAGCAGCGCCGGGGTCGGGGTGACGGCCAGCAGGAGCAGCGCCGCGTAGCAGATCCCGAAGCCCACCGCGCCCGCGGTCCACACCCACTCGCGCCCGATCCGGTCCGACAGCCAGCCGAGCGCGATCTGGCCGGGGATGCCGGCCAGGCTCACGAAGCCGAGGGCCCAGGCCGCGTCGGTCGGGTTGAAGCCGATCTCGATCAGGTACTTGGTCTGGTGCACCTGCACCGCGTACCAGGCGAAGAGGCCGCAGAAGTAGCCGACCGCGATCCACCAGAAGCGGGCGGTGCGCGCCGCGCGCGCGAGCGTCCAGTCCACCGCGGCCCACTTCGCGTCCACCACGTTGGAGGGGCGCGCGACCGCGCCGGGCGCCGCCGCGCGATCGCCGTCGGGCTCGAGGCCCATGTCCTGGGGCCGGCGGCGGAGGAGCAGGTTGAGCGGGACCAGGAGCAGCAGGACGAGGAGGCCCATCGCCCAGCACGCGGCGCGCCAGCCCGAGCGCCCGATCAGGGTCTGCAGCCAGGGCAGCAGGATCATCGAGCCCACGCCCACCCCGGAGAACGCGAGGCTCATCGCGAGGCCGCGGCGGCGGACGAACCAGTCGGGGAGAAAGAGCGACTGCCCGGTATAACCCAGGCAGACGCTGCCCCCGCCCACCATGACGCCGAGCGTCGCGTAGAGATGCCACGGGCGCGTCACCACGGTGGCGAGGAGGAGGCCCGCGCCGATCAGCAGCACCCCCAGCTCGATCACCACGCGCGGGCCGCGCCGGTCCATGAGCCGGCCGAGCGACGGGCTCAGCGCCGCCGAGACCAGGAAGCCGAACGAGAACGCGCCCGCGGTGACGCCGCGCTCCCAGCCGAACTCGGCGAGGATCGGCGGGAAGAGCAGCGAGAACGCGGTGCGCGCGTTGACGCCCACGCCCATGGAGACGAAGACGACGGCCACGATGACCCAGCCGTAGTAGATC
>DATFGS010000676.1:0-17392 GCA_035249225.1 Candidatus Methylomirabilota bacterium
CGGCTACGCCCGGCCCTGGGGGCCGCCGCGGAGCTTCGGATCGAGGAGATCGCGGAGGGCGTCGCCCAGCATGTTGAAGCCGAAGACGGCCAGGCTGATCGCGATGCCGGGGAAGACGGCCATCCACGGGGCCTGGATCATGAAGGTCCGGCCCGAGCCGCTCAGCATCGCGCCCCACGACGGCGTGGGAGGCGGCACGCCGAAGCCGAGGAAGCTGAGCGCGGACTCGGCGAGGATCGCCACCCCGAGCCCCAGCGTGACCACCACCATGATCGGGGCCGCGATGTTCGGAAGGATGTGGCGGACGATGATCTGCCAGTCCTGGCAGCCGGTGGCGCGCGCCACCTCGATGTACTGATTCTCGCGGATCGCCAGGACCGCGCTCCGGATGATGCGGGCGTTGCCGGCGGTCCCGCCGATGCCCAGGGCCAGGATCACGTTGCCCAGCCCCTGGCCCAGCATGGCCATGATCGTCAGGAGCACGACGAGCCCGGGGAAAGCCATCAGCGTGTCGATGCACCGCTGCAGGACGATGTCGATGCGCCCTCCGTAGTAGCCGGACAGCACGCCGATGATGGCGGCCAGGAGCGTGCTGATGGCCACGGCGCCGAGCCCGAGGAGCATCGAGATCCGGGCGCCGTAGATGACGCGGCTCAGGATGTCGCGCCCGAAGTCGTCCGTCCCCAGCAGGTGGTGCAGGCTGGGCGCCTGCAGCCGGTCGCGCGATTGGATCTTGATCGGGTCGTAGGGCGCCAGCACCGGAGCCAGGAGGGCCGTCGCCACCAGCACGAGGATGAGCAGGCCGCCCAACGCGCCCAGCGGCTTGCCCCGCATCGCGCGGAACATCCTCCCCCCGCCGCTATCCGTACCGGATCCGCGGGTCGAGGAAGCCATAGATCAGGTCGATGACGAGGTTCAGCAGGATGACCGCGGTGGCGAGGAACAGGTTGATGCCCTGGATGACCGGGTAGTCGCGCCAGGTGATCGCGTCGAGCAGGAACTTCCCCATGCCGGGCAGGACGAAGATGCTCTCCATGATGACGGTGCCGCCCAGGAGCGCGGAGAGCTGGAGGCCCATCACGGTGACCACCGGGATCATGGCGTTCTTCAGGACGTGCCGGGCGATGACCAGGGACTCCGGCAGGCCCTTGGCCCACGCGGTGCGGACGTAGTCCTCGCGCAGCACCTCGAGCACCATGGAGCGCGTCATGCGCATGACGCTGGCCGACAGGGCGAGCCCGAGGATGAGGGCGGGCAGCACGAGCTGGGAGAGGTTCTTCACCGGGTCGCGGGCGAACGGCGTGTAGCGCATCGGCGGGACCCACTGCCACCAGATCGAGGCGCCCACGATGACCACGGTGGCCATCCAGAAGCCGGGCACCGAGAGCCCGCCGATCGCGCCGGTGCGGAGCAGGTAGTCGAGCCAGGTGTCCTGCCGGACCGCCGAGAAGATGCCGGTGGGCAGGGCGATCACGAGACCGAAGAACATCGCGAGGACGGCCAGCTCGAGGCTCACGGGCAGGCGGCGCAGGATCTCGTCGAGGACGGGCTCCTTCGTCCAGAGCGACACCCCCAGGTCGCCCTGCAGCACCTTCCCGAGGTAGGTGAGGTACTGGCGGTAGAAGGGCTGATCCAGGCCCAGCATCTCCTCGAGCTTGGCCTTCTCGCCGGCGTAGCCCTGCTCGCTCAGCATCAGGGTCACGATGTCGCCGGGGAGCAGCCGGATGATGGAGAAGACGAGCAGGGAGACCAGCGCCAGCGTCGGCACCAGCAGCATGAGCCGGCGGAGAACGTAGCGGGACATGATCGGAACGCGGGCGCGGCGCCTGGTCTCTCTCCGACCGGCGGTCAGGCCTTCTTGCCGTCGAGCCAGATCTCCTCGTAGCGCTGGTCGTAGGCGTTGATCGGCACCGTGTAGTTCTTGACCCAGGGCTGCATGCCGTAGTGGGCGACCGGAGTGTAGAGGAACACGTTGGGCGCGTCGTCCAGCAGCAGGCGCTGGATCTGGTGGACCATGTCCACCCGCTTCTTCTGATCGAGGATCTTGGCCTGCTCGTCGATCAGGCGGTGGATCTCCTTGTTCCCCCAGCGGTAGTACGTGGCGGTGGCCCCGTAGTAGGGGCGGATCGCCTCCTCGGGCTCCTCGCCGGTGAGCGCGGTGTGCACGCTCATGGAGTAGTCGTACGAGTAGCTCTTGTTGTAGTACTGGGCCATCTCCATGGGCTTCAGGTTGACCTGGATGCCCACCTTGGCGAGCTGGTCCTTCGCCACCTGCGCGCTCTTCACGTTGTCGCCCGGGCTGCCGACGATCAGCTCCGTCTCGAAGCCGTTGGGGTAGCCGGCCTCGGCGAGGAGGCGCTTGGCCTTCTTCAGGTCGAACTCCGGCCGGGCCGACGCGGGCAGCGCCCACGGCTTCCGGTAGGTCGGGATGGGGCCGGTCATGGTCAATCCCCAGCCGCTGCGCACGATCTCGATGAACTCCTCCTGCTTGATCGCGGCCTGGATGGCCTGGCGCACCTTCTTCTCGGTGAAGGGGGCCTTGAGCGGCCGCTGGTCGTCATAGGGCCGCGTGCGCAGCACGATGGGGAACATGGTCGTGATCTCGGCGACCTTGACCCGGGCGTTCGAGCTCTTGATCGAGGGCACGTCCGCGAACTCGAGGTACGAGATGTCGGTCTGCTGTCCGCGGAACGCGGCGGTGGCCGCCGCGGGATCGATGACGTACTGCAGCCGGACCTCGTCGACGTAGGGCAGCCCCTTCCGGAAGTAGTTGGGGTTCCTGACGAACACCGCCTCCTGCTCGCGCCGGTACTCCTGCATGATAAAGGGGCCGGTGCCGATCGCGTGGCGCTGCAGGTCGCCGTGCTTCTCCACCACCTCCCGCGCCACGATCACCGTCCAGGGGTTCGCGATGTAGTTGATGAACGGCGCGTAGGGCTCCTTGGTCTTGAAGACCACCGTGTACTTGTCCGGGGTCTGGATGCTCGCCAGCTTGCCGAGGAAGAAATAGGCGTGCTGGAACTTGCCCGGCTGGTCCGTCATCTGGCGCTCGATGCTGTACTTGACGTCCTCCGACGTGAGCTCGCGTCCGTTCACCGGCGGCACGTTGTGGAACCGGACGCCCTGCCGCAGCTTGAAGGAGTAGGTGAGATCGTCCTTCTGCTCCCAGCTCTCCGCCAGGTCCGGCAGGATCTTGGTGCCGTCGTGGTTGAACTTCAGGAGGGCGTTGTAGGTCTGGTGGATGACCTGGAGAGCGGCGGCCCAGGTCTCGAGATGGGGGTCGATGCCCCGGATGGGGCCGCTGCGCACGACCAGGGTGCCGCCGCGCTTGGCGTCACCCCGGTCTTGGCCCCACGCGGCGCGGGGCGCCACCGCGGCCAGGCCCGCGCCCAGGGCGCCGGCCTGGAGAAAGCGGCGGCGCGACACGTGAGCAGGCACTACACCGGTTCCGGGCTTAGCAGGCTTCATGTCGGGTCCCCCTGTTCTTCGTTGACCAGGTCACGCCTACCCAGTGCGGGCTGGGTGGCAGGATGGCCTGTCCGATGACGAGAGTCAAGGATCTCCAGGCGCGCCGAGGAGCTAGTCGGCGAACTGCGCCGCGCGCCACTTGAGCGCCGCCCCCAGGCCCTCCTTCTCGCGGAGCTCGTCGAACTTCATGCCGACCTCGGTCCGCGCCGCGTAGAGCGGGGCGAGCACGTCGAGCCCGGCGAGGATCGCGTTGCGGAAGCCCGCGGCTTCGGCGCCCCGCCGGGTCGCGAGCTTCGTGGCCATGAGCGACTCCGGGGAGATCAGCGCCATCCGGCGGGCGAACTTGAGAGTCGCCGCCTGGAGCTGCGCGCGGGGGACGACGCGGTTGACCATGCCGTACGCGAGCGCGGTCTGGGCGTCGATGGGGTCGCCCAGGTAGAGGAGCTCGCGCGCGCGGCGCAGCCCGATCACGAAGGGCATCACGAGGGCGGGGCCGACGTTGGAGAAGCGGATCTCGGGCTCGCCGAAGACCGCGTCGTCGGCGGCGATGGCGAGGTCGCACAGCATCATGAGCTCGCAGCCGCCGCCGAGACAGTGGCCCTGGACGGAGGCGATCACCGGCTTGTTCATGTCCCACGGCGTCATCTCGAGCCGGATGTCGTCGGTGAGCGACTCGTGCCAGGCGAGCGCGTTGCCCCGCCGCGCCGCGCGGGCCGGGTTGGGCGAGATGTCGTAGCCCGCGCTGAAGCTCCGGCCCTCGGCGCGCAGCACCACCACGCTCGTGCCCGGATCGGCGTCCGCCGCGCGGAGGCGCTCGACGAGCGCGCGCTTGAGCTCGAGGCTGATCGCGTTGAGCTTGTCGGGGCGATTGATCGTCACGATGCCGATGCGGCCGTCGACGGTATAGGTCACGATCTCCGCGGTCATGGGGCCTCCTTGACGCCGCGCTCGGGGGACGATGAGCGCGTAGCCTTGACGGGGTTCACATCGAATGCAGGCGGTCACCGACGCTCGAGGCGCATGCGGATGCCCGGCTCTGGACGGAGCGTGACGTACGGGGTCGGGATCACTCGCTGGCCGGGCAGAAGCACGAGGCGGAAGCGCTGCGCGATCGTCGCCAGGATCAGGGTGGCCTCCATCGTCGCGAACACGTTGCCGATGCACTGGCGGGGTCCACCGCCGAAGGGAAAGTACGCGAAACGGGGAAGCCGGCGGGCCGCGTCGTGGGCCCAGCGCTCGGGACGGAATGCCTCGGGCTCGTCGAACCACCGGGCGTCGCGATGCACCGCCCAGGTCGGAGCGATCACGATCCCGCCCGCCGGCACCGGATGCCCGGCCACCTCGGTCGGCCTGGCCGCCTCCCGTCCGATCCCGTAGGCCGCCGGGTAGAGGCGCATGGACTCCATCACGACCATCTCGGCATATCGCAGGGCCGGCAGATCGGTCACCGCGGGTGGCCGCCCGTCGAGGACGCCCCGCAGCTCGTCGGCGAGCCGCGCGTCGACCTCCGGATGCTGGGCGAGGAGATACCAGGCCCAGGAGAGAGCCACCGCGGTGGTCTCGTGCCCGGCCAGGAAGAGCGTCATGACCTCGTCGCGCACCTGGCGGTCGGTCATCCGGCTGCCGTCGCCGGCATCCTGAGCTTGCAGGAGGATCGAGAGGAGGTCGCCGCGGTCCTCCGGGCTGCGCCGCCGCTCGGCGATCATGCGGTAGACCACCTCGTCGAGCCGACGGATGGCGCGGTGGAGACGCCGGTTCGCGGGCGTCGGGAGCCACAGGGGGACGAGCGCGAGCAGGCTCCCCAGGCGCTTGCCGAAGTACTCCATGACGATCTCCGATGCGTCGCCGATCGCGCGGGCCTCGTCGGACACGTCGGCATCGAAGAGCGTCTTGGCGACGATGGCCCGCGTGACCCCCATCATCTCTTCGTGGATGTCGAGGACCGCGCCGTCGTCCCATTCGGCCGCCCGGCGGGAGGCGTAGGCGGCCATGACCTCACCGTAGGCCGCGACGCGCTGGCGGTGGAACGCGGGCTGCATGAGGCGCCGCTGGCGCAGCCAGAGATCTCCCTCGGCGACGAACAACCCGTCTCCGAGGAGCCCGCGTAGGAGGCGGACGCCCCGACTCTTGATGAAGTCGCGGTTCCGTGTGACGAGCACCTCCTCGATGGCGTCCGGGTGGTAGACCAGGAGGCCACGGCTCGGGCCCAGACGAACCGGCACCACGTCGCCGTACTCGCGTGCGCACCGAGTATAGAAGCCGAGCTGGTCGCGATTGAACTCGTGGAGGTTTCCGAGGAGCCCGTGGCCCCTCGGCCCCAGGAGAGCCGTTGCGATCCCTGGGACGGCGTTCGGTTCCATGAAGCACTCCTTGGCCGAGAGGCCAGGTCCGGGCGGACGGGGCTCCCACGCCGCGGGCAGTATCCTCCGAGGAATCGGGAGACGCAACGACGAAGCGGTAGAATGCCGGCAACGATGAGTGGAACCGAAGTTCGGGGACGGTGCGCGCCGGCGTTCGAGTCACTGCGCCGGGCCCTCGCCGACAGCATCGATGCCGGCCGCGAGGTGGGCGTCGCGCTCTCCGTCTACGTGGGCAAGGAAGCGGTCGTCGACCTGTGGGCCGGCCACCGGGACGCCGCCCGGACGCGGCCCTGGGAGGAGGACACGATCGTCAACCTCTTCTCGGTGGGGAAGGCCATCACCGCGGTCTGCGCGCTCCGGCTCGCGGAGGAGGGCGCACTCGACCTCGACGCGGCGGTCTCGCGCTACTGGCCCGAGTTCGGGCAGGCCGGGAAGGATCGCGTATCCGTCCGCCACCTGTTGACCCACCAGGCCGGCCTGCCGGCGGTGGTCCGTGAGCTGCCGCCGGGCGCGGTGCTGCGGTGGGAGGTCATGACCGGGGCGCTCGCCGCGCAGGAGCCCTGGTGGGCGCCGGGCGAGGGGCACGGCTATCACGTCAACACCTATGGGTTCCTCGTCGGCGAGGTGATCCGGAGGGTCACCGGCAAGACGGTCGGCGGCTACCTGCGCGACGAGATCGCCCGGCCGGCCGGCGTCGACTTCTTCATCGGGTTTGGACCGGAGCTCGATCCGCGCTGCGCCGACGTGATCCCCGCGCTACCCGGACCGGGCACGGCGGAGCGCCGGGCGTGGCTCGAGCGCAACCAGGCCACGCTCGCCGGGCTGTCGCGGATGCGCGTGGCCGCCTATCGCAACCCCCCGGATCTCTCGGGGCAGGGGATCGTCAACACGCGCGGGTGGCGTGCCGCCGAGGTCCCGTCCACCAACGGCCACGGCAGCGCCCGCGCGATCGCGCGGTTCTACTCGGCGCTGGCGACCGACGGCGAGTTGGACGGGGTGCACGTCCTGGCCCCGGCGACCATCGAGGCGGCGATGGCCGAGCAGGTCCACGGGGAGGATCTCGTCCTGGAGCGACCGACGCGCTTCGGGCTGGGATTCCAGCTGGCCATGCCGGCGCGGCCGCTCGGGCCGAACCCGCGCGCCTTCGGCCACTTCGGGGCCGGGGGCTCGCTCGGGTTCGCCGATCCCGACGCGCGCGTCGCGTTCGGCTACGCCATGAACCAGGGCCGCGAGGGCTGGCAGCACAAGCACGTCCGCGATCTCATCGATCGCGTGTACGCGGCGCGCTAGCTCCCGCTCGCCGCGGCCCGCTCACGAGGCGCGAAAGCGTTCCGCCGCCCTCGCGCGAGCCTTCGAGGCCTCGACGTCGCGGTCGCGGGGCGGGGCGTTCGTCACGAGCGAATCCAGCAGCCCCCGCGCGACCTGCGTGACCTGGTCCACCGCCCGGTTGAACGCGGGCTCGTTGGCCCGGGAGGGCCGGGTGAATCCGCTCAGCTTGCGGACGAACTGCAGGGCGGAGGCCCGGACCTCGTCGTCGGTGGCGGGCGGCTTGAAATTGTGCAGGGTCTTGATGTTTCGGCACATGACGAATCCTCCCGGGCCGGTCGACATCGCGTCGAACCGCATCTAGAGTAACGAGGGTCGTCCAATTCTACCGTGGAGGAGCTGCCCATGGCGTCCAAGCAACCACCCCTGAAGCTCGACGGCCTGCTGCGCCGGCGGGTGTACGACTCGATCGCCGAGACGATCGGCAACACGCCGCTCGTGCGGCTCAACCGGGTGACGCGGGAGGCCGGCGCGGTGGCGCGGGTGCTCGTGAAGCTCGAGTATCTCAACCCGCTGCTCAGCGTGAAGGACCGGATCGGGGTCTCGATGATCGAGGCGCTGGAGGCGGAGGGCAAGATCGGCCCCGGCTCGGTGATCGTCGAGCCGACCTCGGGCAACACCGGCATCGGGCTGGCGTTCATGTGCGCGGTGCGCGGCTACCGGTGCATCCTGACGATGCCCGAATCGATGTCGATCGAGCGGCGCAAGATGTTCGCGCTGCTCGGCGCGGAGACGGTGCTGACCCCGAAGGAGCAGCGGGTGCAGGGCGCGATCGACGCCGCCCACAAGCTCCTCCAGGAGATCCCGAACTCGGTGATGCCGTGGCAGTTCGGCAATCCCGCGAACCCGGCCATTCACCGCCGCACCACCGCGGAGGAGATCTGGAGCGACACCGGGGGCGAGGTGGACTTCCTGATCTCGGGGGTCGGCACCGGGGGCACGCTCACCGGGTGCGGCGAGGTGCTCAAGCCGCGGCGCCCGGCGCTCCGGATCATCGCCGTCGAGCCCAAGGACAGCGCGGTGCTGTCCGGCGGGCCCGCGGGCCCGCACGCGATCCAGGGGATCGGGGCGGGATTCGTGCCGGAGATCCTCGACGTCAAGCTCATCGACGAGATCATCCCGATCACGAACGAGGACGCGGTCGCCACCGCCCGCAAGGTCGCGCGCCAGGAGGGCATCCCGGTCGGCATCTCGTCGGGGGCGATCATCAGCGCGGCGCTGCAGGTGGCCGCGCGCAAGGAGAACCAGGGGAAGACCGTCGTGTGCTTCGCGCCCTCCAACGCGGAGCGCTACATGTCGACGGTGCTCTTCGAGGGGCTGTAGCGCGCGGCGGTCAGGGCGGCGGGGTGCCGTCGGTGGGCGCTCCGCCGGGCCTGAAGGGCGGATCGTCGTCGGGGGCCACCGCCATGCCGCGGTCGACGTTGGACGAGACGTACTTCCGCATGCTGAAGCAGCGGTTGCCGTGGCTGGCCGTGTCCCCGTCCTGGAACTTCACCGGCCGCCGGGCGCTGCGCTCGCGCGGGGCCGCGGTGCCGGGCTTGTACTTCACCATGAAGTGCAGGTGGGAGAACATGCTGATGCCGACGTTGCCCGCGGCGGCGATCCGGTGGCCGGCGTGGACGTGGAGGGGCTGCGCGGCGACCGAGGCCGGGATGAGGGAGTTGATCTCGGTGACCCCGCCCTTGCGCAGGTGCAGGTACTCGGCGACCGATTCGTCGCGGTGCTCGACCCAGATCTCGTTGGGCGTGTCGTTTCCGTCGCCGAGGATCCGGAACAGCCCGAGGACGTTCATGCCCAGGGCGCCATCGTTGCTCTCCTCCACGTGGACGATGTGCCCTTCCTTGGAGGCCAGGATCGGCGTGCCCAGCGGGAACTCCCAATCGTAGGCGTACTCCTGGTCTCCCGGATTGAAGGTGTGGCTGATGAAGCCGCGGAGCCCCTGCACGCAGTAGTGCTCGCCGGCGAAGGGGAGGAGGTAATCGGTCTGGGCGTGCCACCGTGGGCTCTCGACCTTGCCCTCGTTGGTGAAGGTGTGCGAGAAGAGCCCCCCGAGCGCGCCCGAAGCGAAGCCGAGCGCCGCGATCAGGACCCCGACCAGCACCGTCCCCGTCACCGGTAACACTCCCTGGGGGCTGCCGAGGGAGCCGCCCGCGGTGAAGAACAGCACGAGGGCCATCGCGGCGCCGATGATGCCCGCGATGATGATCTCGAGCGGCTTCGAGTTGAAGTACTCGGGCCGCCGGCCGCGCGCGAGCGCCCAGCCGAACCCGCCCCAGACGGCCGACGCGGCCCCGAGCCATAGCGGGTTCGGCTTCGGGAGACCGAATCCCATGGTCAGCGCGAGGATGGAGACCGCGAGCATGGCGACGTACCCCGCGAACGCCACCGCCATGACCGGAACCCCGGCGCCCTGGCCGAAGATCACCGTGGTGAGGTACGCGGCGAAGGCCGCGCACCACGCGCCGAGCGCGAGGTTGCCGGTCCCGAGCGCGATCGCCATGGTGACGAGGGCGGCCAGCCAGAGCGTGTCGCGGAGGATCATGACCCACGGCTCGTCGTTGCCGAGCCAGAGGATCGGGAGCGCGATCCGGCGCGTGCCCGGGGCGCCCCCGACCTTGGCCGAGTGCTTGCGGTGGCACCGGAGCCCATCGCGCCGCATGATGCGGACCGCATCGGCGGTGGCGCGCTCGGTCACCTGGTGGGGACCGGTCAGCATGTCGGCGGTTATGTCGGGCGGGGGGCTGGGGATCGACGTCGTCTCGTCGGTGAAGCCGGTCTTCCGGACGGACACGCTGTAACTGCCGGGAGCCAGCCCGCTGAAGGTCGCCTCCCCGTTGCCCGCGGTGGGCCGAGGCGGCAGGCTCGTCGGCCCGCTGATGCTCACCTCGACGCCGTTGAACGGCCGGTCCGGCGAACGGACTCCGAGCGTGAGATCGGTGTCCCAGCAGACGGTCTGCAGGTAGACCTTCACCTTCAGGGCGCCGTCGGTGCACTTGTGGCAGATGCCGCCGGGGGGCGCCGTCTCGGTGCCGGGTCGGCTCAAGGCGCCGCCGGCGGCCGGGCGGCCAGCCGGTCGCGGATGCCTTCCAGGACGGTGCGGCGCTCCCGTGCGACGGCGCGGCGCACCTCGGCCTCATCGTCGGCCCCGAACCCGAGCACGAGCGCCTCGGCCAGCGTCGTCACGTCGCGCCCGACCTCGAGGCCCAGGAGAGGCCCGAGCGTCCGGGCTCGGACGACGATGCGCTCGACGTCGGCGTCGGTGCGCGCCTGGAGAGGCGCCGGGAATTGCTCGCGGAGCCAGCGCACGCAGCGGGCGTCGTACCGGGCGATGGCGTCCTTCGCGAGGACGGCTTCGTGGCGCTCCGAGAGCCGGAGGGGATCGGTCGCGCTCGGCGGCCGGATGTCCGCGGGCCCGGCGGCCGGCCGCCGGAGCTCGCGGAAGGTCGGGGTTCCGTCGGGAGCTCACCCCTCGAGTACGAGGAACGCCTCGACCGGACCGAAGATCCGGGCGCGCTCGATCTCGGTCGAGCCTTCGAGCAGGGGCGGCAGCACGCGGGCATCGTAGAAGCGCAGGTAGTTCCGCGCGCCCCGGGGATCGAGCACGAGCAGCAGGCGGCGGAAGTGGGTCTGGAGCTCCTCGAGGCTGGCCGCCGCGATCACGAAGACCGTGTTCTCGAGCATCTCGGCGCCGACGGCGAGCCATAGCGGAAGGGGGCCCGGCAGCGAGACGCGCGCGATCGCGGGCATCACGTGCCCGAGCGCCTCGTCGGCTCCGACCCGGTAGAGTCCGAGGGCGGGGACGGCGAGCTCCCGCAGCATGACCGAGAGATTGCGGATGCGGGCGCCGTCGAGCAGCGCGAACAGGCGGCCATCGTCGTGGCCGCAGAGCGCGCCGAGGACGGCGCGGAGGGCATTCGCCGGGGGCGGCTCCCCGGCGAGCGCCTCAGTGGTCCGCATAGGGGCAGTGCTCCACGAGCGGCGTGCCCTCATCGGCCGCGGCCTCCAGCGCGATGGACTGGGGCGTCGAGGGCGGCTTCGGGGCCTTGGCGGCGGCGACCGTCGCGCCCTGCAGCTTGGCGACATGCGAGGTCGCCGCCGACGGCATCGCGGCGCTCGGCGCGTTCGCCCAGGGTGTCTCGCCGATGATCACGGTGGGACAGCCGACCGCGATGGGATTCACCGGTCCCATCGCGGAGCCGGGGACCTCGACCACGATGTCCAGGACGCGACACGCCATCTGCACGTTGATGAATACGTTGATGCTTCCGATGATGACGCTGCCGACCCCGTCTGCCCCGCTGATGCTGGCGGCCGGACAGGCGTGCTGATCGATGTTGGTGCGCCAGGCGGGGAGCGCGCCGATCAGGGTGTTCGGGCTCCCCGGCCCGGGAAAGAGGGGGCTGCCGTGTGTCGTTTGATCGCTTACCCGGGCCGCGGGCATTCCTGGCATCGAATCCTCCGATTGGCTGCTCGCGAATATTCTACAGCACCGCGGGCCACCACGGCCCGCTGCAGCTCCACCACCCGGCGCCGAGCGATCGGGGCTGTGCAGGGACACCACGATGGCCCGGCGCTGGTGTAGAATCGCCGGCGTGAAGGATCGGTGGCGGCTCGTTCTGGCCATTCTCGTCTACGTGACCCTCGACCTGTCGCTGCCCGGGATGCCGGGAGCTTTCGTGTTCGAGCCCGGGGACTCCACCGAGGGGGCGCAGGTGCGCGCTCGTGCCGTCGACGAGACGGTGGCCATGCCCGTGCACGCGCTCGGCCCGGCCTCCGGCCTGGTTCAGCCGGCCTTCGAGATCAGGGAGCGCCTCGCGCCGGTCCCCCCGGCCGAGCCGCGCGGGCGGCACGTCGTCGGCCGGTTGTCTCGCGCGCTTCTCGACGCCGCCTCTCCCTCCGAAGACCCGCACTAGATCCTTCCGCTCGCTGTGGTGCCGGGGGACCCCGTGGTGGGGTCCGCCTGTTTCCATCATTCCTCGTCAGGTGGCTCTTCCGAGGAGGCGACTATGCCAAGAGTCGGACGCTTCGTCACCGATCCCGGGGCCGGCGCTTACTGCCATATCACGATGGACGGCGGAGAGAAGGTCGTCGTCAGCCATGACAAGGGCGGCTTCAAGGGGGGCCTGCTCACGATCGAGATCTCGAGGCTCATGGGCCTCAGGTCCGAGCGCGTCCTCTCGTGCAACCTGGATAGCCCCGCGGGTGGAGCCCTGCTCGCCTGGCTGACCCGAGGCGCCGAGCCGGGGAGTCTCGCCGCCACCCCGCTCGGTGCCGCGGTCGAGCTCGTCAAGGACGCGGGGTCCCTCGCCGAGCTCCGGACGAGATGCGCGGCGTTGATGTCGGGTCGCTCGTAGGGAGGGCCATGGAATTCCGCGACCTGCTCCTGGGCCTCGTCCTAGTCTGGCTCGCCGCGAAGGCGGCCGGGGAGGCCCTGGAGCGGATCGGCCAGACCGCCGTCCTGGGGGAGCTGCTCGCGGGCGTGCTCATCGGGCCGGGGGTCCTGGGTCTCGTCCACGACTCGGAGGTGCTGCACGCGCTGGCCGAGCTCGGCGTCCTGATCCTGCTGTTCGAGGTCGGCCTGGAGTCCGACCCGGGCGAGCTCCTGCGGGCCGGGCCGCAGGCCACGCTGGTCGCCCTCGTTGGGGTAGCGGCGCCGTTCGCCGCCGGCTATGGCGTCATGACGGGGCTCGGCCATTCCGCGCTCGTGGCCGTCTTCGTCGGAGCCACGCTCACCGCAACCAGCGTCGGCATCACGGCGCGGGTGCTGCGGGACCTCGGTCGGCTCCAGGATCCCGCCGCCAAGGTGGTGCTCGGGGCAGCGGTCGTGGACGACGTCCTGGGCCTGATCATCCTGGCGGTGGTGACCGGCGTGGCGCAGACCGGAGGCGTGTCGATGGGCGCGATCGGCCTGCTGTCGGGCAAGGCCTTCGGATTTCTGCTCGTGGCGATCGTGGTCGGAATCCGGCTGGCTCCCGCGCTGGTCCGCTGGATCGGGCGCCTGCAGGCGCGCGGCACGCTCATCGTGTACTCGGTGGTCTTCGCGGTCGCGCTCGCCGCCGTCGCGGACCTGATGGGCCTGGCCACGATCATCGGGGCTTTCGCGGCCGGATTGATCCTGGCCACGACGGAGCGGCGGGCGCACATCGAGGAGCGCATCAAGCCGGTCGCCGATCTTCTCGTGCCGGTGTTCTTCGTCACGGTGGGGATGAAGGTCGAGCCCGCCATGCTGAATCCGTTCGCGGCCGGCTCGCAGTTCGGCATCGCGGCGCTCATCACCGTCGTGGCCGTCGCCTCCAAGCTGGCGGCCGGCCTCGCGGTCTACCAGCGCGGCGTGCGCCGGTGGCCGGTCGCGGTCGGAATGGTCCCGCGTGGGGAGGTTGGCCTCATCTTCGCCGGGGCGGGGCTGTCGGCGGGCGTGATCGCCGGCGATCTGTACTCGGCGCTCATCGTGGTGGTGATGGCCACCACGTTCGCGGCGCCCCCGTGGCTGAAGGCCCTCTACCGCGGCGGCGAGAAGCCCCCTTGAACTGCGGCGGCTCGGTTCATATCATTTCCGTACCTGCCGGACGACGGGCCGGCGACACTCCGTTCTCCCTGCCGGGCACGAGGGCCGGCGACAGACGCTTCCACGTGACGGAGGGTGCCATGTCTTCTGCTTCGTCCTCTCGTGTCGAGCAGCCGGTGCTCATTGTCTTCGCGGATCTCACCCGGTTCATGGTGAACTCGCGAGCCACTCCCGATGCCGCGCTCGCCGATCTCCTCGACGGGTACTATCGTCACGCGGAGGGCCTCGTCTCGGCCGCGGGCGGGCGGGTGGTCAAGTTCATGGGCGACGCCTTCCTGGCGGTCTGGCCGGAGGCGGGGGCCGCCGGCGGGGTCGAGGCGCTGCCCGCCCTCAAGCGAGACATCGACGCCTGGTGGGCGGGCAAGGGCTGGGACTCGCGCGTCGTCCTGAAGGCCCACTACGGCCGCGCGGTCGTCGGGCCGTTCGGCGCCGACGCCCGCTTCGACGTGATCGGCAACGAGGTGAACGTCGCGGCGACGCTGCCGGCGCGGACGGTCTCGCTGTCGGCGGAGGCGTTCCGGTGCCTCGAGGCGGGATCGCGCCGGGCGTTCAAGAAGCACACCGAGCCGGTGGTCTACATCCCGGTCGACGATCCGAGGCCCGGACCGGGGTCGCGATAAGTCGCCGGTGCCCGCGCCGGTCATGTAGAGTGGGGGCAACCAGAAGGGAGTGCGATGGCTCAAAAACGGCCGGGGATGTACCGCGGCGACCGCCGCCGCAAGGAAGATCAGCGGAAGGCCAAGCAGGACGCGAAGCGCGCGCGCAAGGCGGAGCGGCGCGAGAGCGGCACCAGCGGGCCCGAGATCGAGGCGGCCGGGGTCAACGGCCAGGGCTCGAAGGAGTTCGTCTGGTTCTCGCCGAGCAAGGGGCGGACCCTGACCACGACCACCGCCGCCACCCCGAGCGTCGACGGCGTTGACGACTGGACGCTCGTCAGCGATCCGCGGCTGAACCCCGGCGCCTGATCTCCCCGCGTCCCGGCCGCGCGCGCCATCTTCAACGCGCGCAGCGCCGGGGCCGAGCACCCGCCGGGGCGAAGTCGCGCGCGAGCTCCTGCCACCGCCGCTGCTCGGGCGTGAGCTCGAAGTTCACGCCCGGGACCTCACGCGGGCTCCGGCGCCACGCCGAGCCCCTCGGCCACGCGGTTGGTGTAGTTGAAGTACGCGGTGGTGAACGCGACCTCGAAGATCTCGGCGTCCGACAGGCCGTGGCCGCGCAGCGCCTCGACGTCGGCGCGCGTCATCGCGCGCGGCGCGCGGGTCAGCTTGAGCGCGTAGTCCACGATCGCCCGGTCCGCGGGCGCGAGCGCGGCCGCGGCGGGATCGGTGGCGAGCGCCCGGACCAGGGTCGCCTCGGCGCCGAGCGCGCGCAGGAAGCCGCCGTGGAGCTGAGTGCAGTGCGCGCAGCCGTTCTCGGCGCTGACCGCGGTGGCGATGTACTCGCGCCGGAGCTTGGAGAGCGCGCCCGGCCCGCCGAGGGCGGCGTAGAAGTCGAGGTGGGCGCCGAGCAGGCGCGGGCTCGGGCTGAAGACCCGGTAGAAGGGGATCATGCGCCCCAGGCCTCGCCGGATGCGCTCGTAGCATTCCTTCAGGCGGCCCTCGGCCGCGCTCTCGTGCACCTCGGCGATCCAGGGCATGACGGGCGCCTCCTAGGACGCGCGGGTCGCGCGGACCAGGGCGTCGATCGCCTCGCGCGTGGCGGAGGGGTCGTCGACGGTCCGGCGCACGCGCTCGGCCCTCTCGACCCGCAGGTCGCCGATCTCCGCGATCACGTCGTCCGGCGTGAAGAGGACGTCGGGCTGCGTCGGGCCGCCCCAGCCCTCGGTGAGATTGAGCAGGTCGTGGCCCAGGACCACGAGCGTCCCGCCGGGTCGCACCGCGGCCGCCGCGCGCGTCAGCGCGGTGCGCCGCTCGCCGGGCGGCAGCTGCAGGTAGAGGACGCACACCAGGTCGTACGCGCGCGCCGGCGGCGTCCAGGCCAGGACGTCCGCCTCGACCCACTCGACCTCGACCCGGCGCTCGGCCGCGAGGCTCCGCGCCATCCGGAGCGCGACCCCGGAGAAATCCACCGCGGTCACGCGCCAGCCCTGCTCGGCGAGCCAGACCGCGTTCCGCCCCGCGCCGCACGCGAGATCGAGCGCCGCGCCCGGGCGCAGGCCGGCGACCTCGGCGACCAGGAAGCGGCTGGGGGCGGTGCTCGCGTGGACCCGCTCCTCGCCGGCCCAGCGCCGGTTCCAGCGCTCGCGGGAGGGATCCGAGGCGGTGATCACTCGCACTTCTTGAGCAGGATGGACCAGAACCGGGCCGGGCGCTTGCCCTCGTTGCGGGCCAGGTGGGCCGAGCCCTCCGGCAGCCAGTGCGCGCTCCGCGGTCGCAGCGCCTCGCGCTTGCCCCGCGCGTACAGCGCCAGCTCGCCCTCCTGGACGATGGTGATCTCCGGGCCTTTGTTGAGGTGGAGATCGGAGTCGGCGCCGGGCGCATAGGTCATCAGGACGATCCGCACCGAGTCGTTGTTGAGCAGCTCCTGCTCCGTGACCTTCGCCTCGGGCGTGTGCGCCATGGTGGCCCGTCCGATGAACACCCCGAGCACGACCAGCGCACCACAGAGCATCACCTTCGCCGTCATCCGGTGTCTCCTTTGCCGCCGATCCTACCAGAAGATCAGGAGCACGGACGCGGCGAGGAGCACGCCCATCGTCACGTTGAAGATCCGCCGGGCGCGCTCCCCGCGGAGGACGCGCTGTAGCACGGCCCCGAAGGCGAGCCAGGGCAGGCAGCTCGGCAGCGACGCGAGGATGAACGTGAGGCCGAAGGCGGCGGACTGGGTCAGCGCGCTGCTCGCCCCGTCCTGCAGGAAGGTCGCGGCGGCGCTGGCGCACACGAGCCAGGACTTCGGGTTGATCCACTGGAAGGCCGCCGCGCCCAGGAAGCCGACCGGCGGGCCGTCCACCGCGGCGCCGCCGCGCCCGGAGGAGGCGATCTTCCAGGCGAGCCAGCCCAGCACCGCCGCGCCGCACCACTTGACGCCCTCCAGCACCGCCGGGTGGTGGAGGATCACGCTGCCCAGGCCGAAGGCCACGACGAACATCATCAGGCCCATGCCGAGGCTCACCCCGAGCAGGCAGGGCAGGCCGCGGAGCACGCCCACGCTCGCCCCGGCGGCGGTCAGCAGCGCGTTGCTGGGCCCGGGCGTGCCCGCGGCGGCGACCGAGAAGAGGAAGAAGGCGAGGGCCTGCTCGAGCGTCATTTGCGTCGGCCGCCACGGTGCGAGTAGATTCGCCGCATGGCAGGGAGACTAGGCCGGTCGGCCGGCGAAGGTCTTGAACGTTCGTGCGGCGCGGGCGACTGGGTGCGCGCCCGCGGCCCGGCGGGAGGCGTCGAGCTGCTGCGGGCCTGGTTCGGCGGGCGTGCCTACGCGCGGCACCGCCACGACACGTACGCGATCGGCGTGACCGAGGCCGGGATCCAGGTGTTCGACTATCGCGGGCGCGTCCAGCGCAGCCGGCCGGGCCAGGTGGTGGTGCTCCATCCGGACGAGGCGCACGACGGGCGCCCCGGGGACGAGGGCGGCTTCGGCTACCGCATCGTCTACGTCGAGCCGGCCCGCATCGCGGCGGCGGTGCGGACGATCCGGGGCGGCCCGGCGTCCCTGCCGTTCGCGCGTGAGCCGGTGT
>DATFGS010000677.1:0-4545 GCA_035249225.1 Candidatus Methylomirabilota bacterium
TTGACCTGGTTGACCTGGCGGTTCTCCGACGCCTCGCCGATGAACGACTTGAAGACGGAGTTGCGCACCACGGTGGCGGCCATCGGCAGGTAGGCGCTCGAGATGCCCTTGGCCACCGTGACGATGTCGGGCTTCACGCCCGCGTGCTCGTGGGCGAAGAGGCGCCCGGTGCGGCCGAACCCGTTGATGACCTCGTCCACGTGCAGGAGGATGCCGTGCTGCTTGCAGAGGTCGGCCACCGCGGGCAGGTAGCCGTCGGGCGGGACCGCGACGCCCACCGCGCTCATCACCGGCTCGATGATCACCTCGGCCACCGTCTGGGGCCCTTCGCCCAGGATGGTGGTCTCCATGTTCTTCACGCAGGCCAGGTCGCAGCTGGTGGGCTCGAGCCCGAACGGGCAGCGGTAGCAATACGGCGGGGCCACGTGCACGAACTCGTTGCCGGAGAGCGGCTCGAACTTCATCTTGCGGTCGCCCATGCCGCCCGCGGCGAGGGTGGCCAGCGTGGTGCCGTGGTAGCCGTAGTACCGGCTGATCGTCTTGTAGCGGTTCTGCTGCGGGAACTCGTGGCGGGCGTACTGGCGCGCGAACTTGAACGCGGCCTCGTTGGCCTCCGAGCCCGAGCTGACGAAGTAGACGTGGTTGTCGCCGCCCAGCAGCCCGTTGACCCTCTCGGCGAGCGCGGCCGCGGGCAGGTTCATCGCGGTGTGCGGGTAGTAGGAGAGCTGACGCATCTGCTCGGCGGCCACGTCGGCCAGCTCGGTCCGCCCGTAGCCGATGTTCACGCACCAGAGCCCGGCCATGCCGTCGAGGTACTCGCGGCCGTCGGCGTCCACCACCGTGGAGTCCTTGGCGGAGACGATGACGAGCTGCTGCTGCTCGAGCTGCTTGTGGGGGACGATCGGGTGGATGACGTTGTCGAGGTCCTTCCGGACGACGCTCGCGCGCTGATCGGCGGTGGGCATGGGGGCCTCCTGGTGGCGGATTGGGCTAGCTCGACGCTTCTTCGCGTCGCAGGCGGATCGGATGGAGCGCGGACGGCGTCGCGGGCGGGCGCGGGAGGCTGGGCGCGTAGAAGGAGGCCTCCTGGGCGCCGCTCAGGCACTGGCGGGTGAACTCGATCAGGTGATGGCTGACCACCGCGGCCTGGATCATCTCCTCGATCTGCCCCGCGCGCAACGCGGGCCCCGCGACGCGCCAGAACGTCGCCCGGTAGTCGCCGCGCACGCCGATGTGCCAGACGATGCGCCCGAGCAGGGCGAGGCCGGACACCACGTTGCGCCAGGACGCCCGGTGGCGGCTCCGCGGATAGGGGGGCCGCTTCGCGAAGGTGTGGGCCAGGTTGTGGGCGAAGCGCCGGTAGATCGCCTCCGGGGCGTAGGCGGCCGCGATGCAGCGCCGCCACATCGCGAGGACCGTTTCCTCGGGCAGCCGGAACACCACGTTGGACTCGCGCCCGCCGTCCGGCCCCGGATCCAGATGGATGCGTCCCTCCCGGGCCAGGCGGTCCCACAGCGGGGTCTTGGGCAGCGCGTAGAGGATGTTGATCGTGAGCATCGGGATCTGCGAGGCCTCGATGAACTCGATCAGGTGGCCCGCGGTCGCCTCGGTGTCGGTGTCGAGCCCCAGGATGATGCCGGAGACCACCTCGAGCCCGTAGTCATTCAGCTTGGCGACCGCCTCCAGGATGGGCATGCGGAGGTTCTGGTCCTTCGACATCGAGCGGAGGGCGTCGGGCTCGGGCGTCTCGATCCCGCAGAACACCACGTTGAAGCCCGCGTCGCGCATCAGCGCGAGCACCCGCTCGTTCTTCGCGATGTTGAGCGTGGCCTCGCAGGCGAAGCGAACCGGGAAGCGGTTGCGCCGCTGCCAGTCCACCAGGTGGGGCAGCAGCTCGAGCGCGGCCTTCTGGTTCGCGATGAAGTTGTCGTCCACGAAGTAGATCGCGACCGCCCCGCCCGCGACCAGCGCGTCGAGCTCGGCGAGCACCTGCGCGGCGGTCTTGAGGCGGGGGTTGCGGCCGTAGAGCGCGGGGATGTCGCAGAACTCGCACGTGTAGGGGCAGCCGCTCGAGAACTGGATGCTCGAGATGAAGTAGTGGCGCAGCGCGATCAGGTGATAGGCGGGGAGGGGGAAGTCGGTCAGGGGCAGGCGCGTGCCGGTGTCGAAGCGGAGCTGGGCGCCCGGCCGCGCGGTGTGCTCGTCGAGCCACGCGATGATCGCGTCGGTCGAGTCGCCCATCTCGCCCACCTGGATGAGATCGGCGGCCGGGTAGTGCTCCGGGCAGCCCGACACCGACGGGCCGCCCAGCACCACCGGCTTGCCCAGGCGATGCGCGCGCGCGATGACCTCCTCGATGAAGGGGCGCTGCACGTGCATGCCGGAGAGGAAGATCGCGTCGGCCCACGCGAGCTCCTCCGCGGTCGCCTCCCGCGCGTTCTCGTCGACGAAGCGAACGTCCCACGACTCGGGGAGGTAGGCCGCGATGACGAGCAGCCCCTGGGGCGGCATGAACGCGCGAATCCGGCCGCCGAAGAGCGGGTAGGAGTAGTGGAACGTGCCGAAGGAGGGCGCGTAGCGCGGCGAGACGCAGAGGATGCGGCGGCGGTTCCGGGGCGCGTAGCGGGTGCGCATCAGGGGCGCGGCGCGGGCGGGAGCGGGGGCAGCGTCGCGGCCGGTGCGCTCAGGCGCCCGCCGGCTGCTCGACGTCGAGCGTGGTGACCCGGCGGAGCTCCCGACGGTACTTCGCGTCGTCGAACGGGCGCGCCCGGTGCATGGTGGCGCGGTTGTCCCAGATCACGAGGTCGCCCACGCGCCACTGGTGCCGGTAGACGAACTCGGGCCGGGTCGCGTGCTCGATCAGGTCGCGCAGCAGGAGGCGCCCCTCCGGCACCGGCCAGTCGATGATCCGCGACGCGTGGGAGGCGACGTAGAGCGAGCGGCGCTTGGAGCGCGGGATCGTCCGGACGAGGGGATGGATCGCGCCCTTGAGCGCGTCCTGCTCGCTCTCCGAGAACTCGAAGCCCAGGACCTGCCGGGAGTAGGCGATCGAGTGGTGGACCCGCAGCCCCTCGAGGCGCGCCTTCTCCTCCTCGGGGAGCGCGTCGTAGGCCGCCCGCGTGTCCGCGTACTCGGTGTCCGCGTCCACCGGGGGAACGACCTTGGCCGAGAGCATCGAGTACCGGCCGGGCGGGTCCTGGAAGGAGGCGTCGGTGTGCCAGAGCCGGTTGCCGAGGCCGTACATGCGCCGCCGGCTGTCCGACTTCATGATCTCGCCGTTCTCGTCGAGGTTCGAGATGTCCCCGAGCGCCTCGTTGCCGAACCGGTTCTTCTGGATGGCGCTGCTGCCGAGCTTGGTGTGGAGCAGCCCGTCCAGCCGCTGGGCGAAGTCGAGGTGCTCGGGGTCGGTGAAGGGCTGGTCGCGGAAGACCAGAACCGCGTACTCGTCCATGCCCGCGCGGATCGCGGCGAGCGTCTCCTCGTCGCGCACGCGGCGGAGATCCACCGCGCTCACCTCGGCGGCGAAGTGCGGGTGAAGCTTGCGGAATGACAGGGCCATGGCACGCCTCCCGCCAAGAATCTAGGCCGACCGGGCCGGGGAGTCAAGCAAACGGTCTCCGGGCGCGAGCCCGTCGACAAGCCGCGCCGGCGCGTGCCAAGATGCGCGCCGGGAGGCACGGGCGATATGAACGTCGGATTCATCGGACTCGGTCTCATGGGCGCCAGCATGGCGTCGAATCTTCAGGCGGCGGGCCACGCGCTCGCCGTCCACGACGTGCGGAAGGCGGCGGCCGCTCCGCACCTGGCCGCGGGCGCGGTCTGGAAGGACACCCCGCGCGGGGTGGCGGAGGCCGCGGACGTGGTGTTCACCTCGCTGCCCGGCCCACCCGAGGTCGAGCAGGTGGCCGCCGGCCCGGACGGCCTGCTGCACGGAGTGCGCGCGGGCTCGGCGATCTTCGACCTCTCCACCAGCGCGCCCGCGCTGGTGCGGCGGCTGGACGGGCTCTTCGCGGCCCGCGGGGCCCACGTGCTCGACGCGCCGGTGAGCGGCGGGCCGGTGGGCGCGAAGACCCGGCGGCTCGCGATCTGGGTGGGCGGAGAGCGCGCGGTGTACGACCGCTACCGGCCGCTGCTCGAGGCGATGGGCGACCAGCCCTATTACGTGGGCCCGGTGGGCGCGGGCGCGGTGGCCAAGCTCGTGCACAACTGCGCGAGCTTCACGATCCGCGCGGTGCTGGCCGAGGTGTTCAGCATGGGGGTGAAGGCGGGGGTGGCCCCGGACCTGCTCTGGCAGGCGGTGCGCCAGGGCAACAGCGGGCGGCGGCGCACCTTCGACGTGCTGGCCGAGAAGTTCCTGCCCGGGGACTTCGAGCCGCCGTCCTTCGCGCTGCGGCTGGGCCACAAGGACGTGTCGCTGGCCACCGCGCTCGGCCGCGAGGTCGGCGTGCCGATGCGCCTGGCGAACCTCGCGCTCGAGGAGATCACCGAAGCGCTCGGCCGCGGCTGGGGCGACCGGGACTCGAGCAGCTTCATGCTGCTGGAGGA
>DATFGS010000678.1:0-4258 GCA_035249225.1 Candidatus Methylomirabilota bacterium
CAGGAAGCGGAGAACCGGGCATGGTGCGAGGCTCAAGGGAACGTAGACATCGCCTGGTCGATCACCGACCCGGGGTACTCCGCGTCGAGGCACCGCAAGAGGGAACGACCCGGGTACGCCGAAGCCATGGCGAAGATCGCCGGGGCCGACCCGGTCGACATCCTTGTCGCGTGGGAAGCGTCCCGGTATCAGCGCGACCTCGAGGTGCACGTCGAGCTGCGGAAGCTGTGCACGGGTGGCGGCCGGAACGTCAAGCTCGCCTACAAGGGCCGGGTGATGGACTTCGCGAACCCGGGCGACCGGTTCTCGGCCGGGCTCGACGCGCTGATCGCCGAGCGCGAGTCGGAGGAGACCCGCGAGCGCATCTTGCGGAGCGTGCGCGCCAACGTCGCCGCCGGGAAGCCACACGGCCGACTGGCCTACGGGTATCGGTCGGTGCACGACACCGCGACCGGCCGGGTCGTCGACCGGGTCCCCGATGAAGCGGTCGCCCCGGTTGTCGCCGAGATCGTGCGCCGGGTCGGTGCCGGCGACGCCGGGTACGCGATCGCCGGCGACCTCAACGCCCGTGGTGTTCCGTCGCCGCACGCGTACCGGTCGGCCCGCCTCGGCCGGACCGTCGACGAGCCGTACCCGTGGACCCTCGAGCAGGTGCACCGGGTGGCGCGGAATCCGGCGTACGCCGGGCTCCGCACTCACAAGGGAACCGTGGTCGGTGAGGGGACCTGGTCGCCGATCGTGTCCCTCGCCGAGCACTCCCGCGCGGTGGCCCGCCTGTCCGCCCCGGGCCGGGACTCTCGCCGGAACCCGGGCGAGGCCGGCGCGAAGCATCTCCTGTCTGGGATCGCGTTGTGCGGGGTGTGCGGGTCGCCGTGCCGGATGCTCCCCAACCGGGGCTCCCCGAGCTATGTGTGTTGGGGTGGCCCGGCGAAACGGGGCACCTCGTGCGTGGCCCGCGTACAGCTCCCGGTCGACATCCTGGTCGCGGAGACCATCATCGAGTGGGCCGAGCGTCCCGACATTGCGAAACGGTTGGCCGAGCGACACGACGACGAAGGGGCCGCCGCGGCGGCCGCCGAGGTGGTCGACCTCGAGCGCCAGCTCGCCGAGCTGGCCGACGCTGTGATCGGCAAGCGGATGACGCCCGCGCTCGCCGGCCGGATCGAGGCCGGGTTGCTTCCCGCGCTCGAGGCCGCGCGAGAGCGGTCGATCCCCCGGTCGGTCCCGGTGGAGGTTCGGAACCTCGTCGGCCCGCACGCCCGCCGGCGGTGGGAGCTCGAGATCGACGTCGCCGAGCGTCGCCGGATCGTGCGGGCGCTGGTCGAGGTGACGATTCTCAAGTCGCCGCGCAGGGGGTCGCGTGTGTTCGATCCGGACCTTGTGGATGTGAGGTGGTTGGACCCGTTCTAGGCGCTCGCCGCACGCAGGAAAGACGAAGGCCCGGGGCCGTTGTGGACCCCGGGCCTTGTCGTTGCGGTTCGGACCGAACCGCTCAGCTGGCAGGTCAATACTCCTGTGCCGTCGTCCCGGTCGTCCCGGTGGCTCGGAGCGGAACCGTCGCGTCGGGGTCGCTGCCGCCTTGGATGAGGCGCAGGGAGGGACGAGCCGAGGACACGACAGCGAGGATCGCCGCGACCGTGTCGTGCAGTCGGGGACCGCGCAGGACATGGCGCGCGATGAACACCCGCGTACCGACGACGCACCAGCTGAACCCGACCGGGGGATGCCTGATTGTGTGAATCCGAAAATTGTGATCTACGTTGCGTAACAGCTCGAGGAGGACCGCGAGCTCCCGATGAGCCATTGCGCAAGACCATATGTGCAAGACGTGCCGTCCCCCCAAAGCCGGATCGAACAGCTGTGTTCTCAACCGTTCGGCGTGACCTACAGACGCTAGGCCGGAAGCCGAACCGTATCGGATGAGAAGATCATCAGGTAGTCAGCCAGATCTCACCCCGAGGAGCGTCCGCCGGATGGGTTAACCCATTCGCCGGCCACTCGGTCGGGGCCGAGCGCGAGCACGTCGGGGGGGAGCTCGTCGAGCTCGGTGACGTCCCCGGGCTCAGGGGTCCGGAACCGGCTCGAGCGCACAACGTCGCCGTAGCGGTTGGCGACCGCGGCGAGTAGTTCCGACATGGTCGCCTCGGACAGCAGCGGGTCGCGGGAGTCCCCGCCCGCAGGCTGATCGCGCCCGGACGCATAGATGCCGATCCCGAGGACCCGTTGCAGCTGGCCTGCCTTGGATGGGTTACGGACCTCCCCGCGTTCGATGCGGCCGACGGTGCGTTCGTCGACGCCCGCCCTCTCGGCGAGTTCCTTGATGGTCATGTGCTTGGCCTGCCGCGCTTCGCGGATGGCCTGACCGATCTCCGTCATAGCTACCAAGGGTAGGGGCATTTGTGCCCCCCTGGAAAGCATTGCGCGCACCACTTCACCCCTTTTTTTGCGACCTCGACAAGGCAAAGAATGCCTGGTCAGGAGGGCAAACGCCAACTCTGCCCGGTTCCGCCTTGCTCAACAGGGCATTAAAGGGCACAATTGCCCGTATGACAGGGCGAACCGGGCGAAAGATCAACGCGCATGACCTCCGCGAAAAACTCACCGAGAAGCTATGGAATCTCAGCGACCTAGCGCGTGTCGCCGGCGTGTCCTACCGGACCGTCAAGTACGCCGCCGCTGACCACCCGCGCGTCTACACCCCGGCCGTGTGCAAGGCGATCGCCGACGCCCTCGAGTGCAGCGTCGACGAGTTCTCCGAACCCGTCGGCCCCCACCGGCCCGCAAGCAAGGTCGCGTGATGGGTGCACCGAAGGGTCTCCCCGAGAAGACCCTCGCCGCGATCCGGGCCCGCGCGAAGCAGCTCGCCGCGAAGGCTCCGCTACCCGGCCCCGAGCAGATCCGGCTGATCGCGCCGCTGCTCGGTCCCCGCCGTGACCGCGCCCGCCGCGACACCGACGCCGCATAGAAGCGGCCGACCCCGCCTCAACCAGGGTCGGCCGCTGACGACCGGCACCACCAGGAAGAGGCCACTCAACCCAATGCCAGTCAACGAAACGATACCGCCGCCCGCGCCCACCGAGGAGGCCCGCCCGATGAGCCGCGCCGCGTACGTCCCGCCGCCGTCGATGGGCCCCGGCCCGTGGCCGAGCTGCTGCGGTAAACCGATGTGGTTCGGCCCCTACGGGTACGGCTGCGGGACATGCGACACCGGCGGTAACAGGGCACCCGCGCCCGTTAGGTCTGTCGCCCTGCCCCCCGCCGAGGCCCCGGGCGAATCCGGGCAGCTTGCCCTGTTCACAGCCGCGCAGGCCGCAGCGTGAACGGCCCGTCGCAAGCCCAACACCGCCGGATGCACGCCCTCTGGCGTAACGCCGGCGTCGAGTCCCGCGCTGACCGGCTCGCGCTCACCGGGGCGATCGTCGGCCGCCAGCTGGCCAGCTCGAACGAGCTCACCGCCCTCGAGGCCCTCGACGTCGTCGACTACCTCACCCGGCTGGACCGGGCCGGGGAGCTCGCCGCACGGGCAGCCGCGTACCTCGCCGAGCACCGCCCGGTCGAACCCGCCGCGCCCGACCCCGCGCCGGTGTTCGAGGCCGACGGCGGCGAATTCGCGCTGTTCGTCGTCGAACCCGTGGCCGCCCCCCGGCCGAGGTGGGACCTCTAATGCCGATCCGCCCGGAGAACCTCGCGCGGTACCCGCCGGACTGGGACGCGATCAGCCTCGCACGCCGAGAGGACGCCGGGTGGCGCTGCGAGTGCGACGGCCGCTGCGGTCGGCCCGACGAGCACCTCGACCAGGACGGCCGGTGCCGGAACCGGCGCGGTGTGCCGGCGTTCGGGACCGGGTCGCGGGTGGTCCTCACGACCGCGCACCTCAACCACATCCCGGAGGACTGCCGCCCCGAGAACCTCCGCGCGATGTGCCAGGGCTGTCACCTCCATTACGACCGCGAGCACCACGCCGAGACACGGCGCGCGACTCGACTGCAACGCAAGTGATCCACCCAACCGAGAGGAACCGCCCGTGCCCGACGAGCCGATCACACCCGACATCGACGAAGTCGCCGAATACGAGCAGTGGCGACGAGAGAAGGCCGCGAAGGAAGCGGCACCGCCGCCGCGTGACTTCGCGACGTTCCTGATCAACGACCACAACAAGGGCCGCACGCACGACGAGCTCTCGAAGCTGCTCGCCGAGCTCACCGCCGCTGTCCTCGACACCAAGAAGGCCGGCACGTTGACCCTGAAACTCAAGGTC
>DATFGS010000679.1:0-4356 GCA_035249225.1 Candidatus Methylomirabilota bacterium
CTCTCCCGCATGACGCCGGCGGGGCCGAGGCTTTCCGGGAAGGTCGCGCTGGTCACCGGGGGCGCCCGCGGCATCGGCCGCGCGACGGTGCTGGCGCTGGCCCGCGAAGGGGCCGCGGTGGCGATCAACTACTCGACGTCGAAGGCGGCGGCCCACGAGACGGCCGCGCTCGCCGAGCAGGCGGGGGTGCGCGCGCTGCCGGTCCAGGCCGACATCACGCGCGACACCGAGGTGCGGGCGATGGCCGACCTGGTCGCGCGCGAGCTGGGCGGCCTCGACTGCCTGGTGAACAACGCGGGCTGGACGCAGCGGGTCCCGCACCGGCAGCTCGACGCGCTGACCGACGAGATCTGGGACCGCGCGCTCAAGACCAACCTGCGCGGCGCCTTCTACTGCGCGCGCGCCGCGGTGCCCCACATGGAGCGGCGGGGCGGCGGGGCCATCGTCAACATCACCTCGGTGGCGACGTTCACCGGCACCGGCTCGTCCATGGCCTACGCCGCCTCCAAGGCCGGCCTCGACGCGCTCACCAAGTCGCTGGCCCGCGCCCTCGCGCCCTCGCGCATCCGGGTCAACGCGGTGGCGCCGGGCCTGCTCGCCACCGGCTTCGGCGGCGGCCTGATCACCCAGGACCTGCTCGCCCAGATCGGCACCCTCACGCCGATCGGCCGCCCCGTCACCGTGGACGAGGCCGCGGAGGCGGTGGTGTTCCTGCTCGCCAACGAGGCGGTCACCGGCTACACGACGATCGTGGACGGCGGGCTCACCGCGCTCGGCCCCACGAATCCCCTGAGCTAGCGTGGACCCGCGCCGGCCGTTCCGCGGCCTCGGCTCGGCGCGCAAGACCCGCCGGACGCTCGAGCGCGGCGGGACCGGGCCCGCCGCCGAGCTGAACCAGACGCTCGGCAAGTGGCCCCGGGTCCGGATCACCCCGATGTTCGGGCGCTGGGGCTACTTCGTGGGGCCCCGCCTGTTCGCGTGCTTCCCGCTGCGCGCGAAGGACAGCGATCTGTGGATCCGTCTGGCGCCGGAGGATCAGCGGCGCGCGCTCGCGGCCGGCTGCTCGCCCCATCGGCGCATGAGCGCGATGGGCTGGGTCGAGTGCCGCGTGGAGGACCCGCGCGACACCGGGCGGGCCATTCGCTGGCTGCGCCGCTCCTACGAGTTCGCCAAGGAGGCGGTGGAGCGGGAGGAGCGCTCGGACGCCTGAGTGGCGGCCTGGATGGCGTCGATCGGCACGAACGGCACCAGGAGCCACGCGGCCGCGGTGAACGCGGTCGAGATCAGCACCAGCGGGGCATACCCCAGCCAGTCGTAGAGGTTGGCGCCGGTCCACTCCGCGCTGCGCATGCCGAGGTTGTAGACCGACATCAGGAGCGCGAAGAACGTGGCCTCCGCGTGACGCGGGCACGCCTTGGCCGCCAGATCCAGAAACGCGAGCTGGGTGGTCATGCCGACCGCGCCGAAGACCACCGTGATCGCGATGCCCGACACCGGCCCCCGGTAGACGAGGTAGGCGAGCGTGCCCAGCACGCCGGCGCCGATGGACCAGACGATCAGGCGCTTGAGCGAGTACCGCTGCGAGAGGCGCGCGTAGGCCCACGCGCCCACGATGCTCGCGGCGGCCCCCAGCGAGGAGAGCACCCCGATGAAGGTCTGGGAGAAGCCGAGGACGTCGGTCTGGTAGTAGAAGAACGCGGGCCCGAACGATGGGCTGAACGCCCAGAAGAACGTGAAGCCCGCCACCGCCCACAGCTCGCGCCGGCGAAGCGCCCGGCGGACCGCGGTCCACGTCTCGCCGAAGCCCTCGAGGGTCGGGCGCGCGGGCGCTTCCCGCACCACGAGCAGCGCCATCAGGAACGAGACGACCGGGAAGCACGCGACCACCGCGAACGCGGCCGCGAATGCGCGGCGCTCGGCGAGGTAGCCTCCGCCGACCCCGACCAGGATCGAGGCCGCGCTCAGCGCGCCCCACTGCACGGACTGGAACGCGCCGGTCAGCCCCACCCGCTTGCCGTTCTCCACCATGAGCGCGTCGGTCAGGACGTCGGTGAAGCCCACCCCCAGCCAGAGCAGGGTGATCATGGCCGCGAGCCAGGCGTAGGAGGCGCCCGGCATCAGGCTCAGCGCGAGCGCGGACGCCGCGGCCAGCCCGGACATGAGCAGGAAGTAGCTCCGCCGGCGCGTGCCGAAGAGCGGCACGAAGTCGGACAGGAGGCCGTAGGCCGGCTTGATGAACCACGGGATCGTGGTGATCCAGGTGAACGCGGCGAGCTGGCCGGCGGTGAGGCCGCGCTCCTTGAACACGATCGAGACGACCTGGTCCGGCAGGTAGATCATGCCCTGGGCGAAGTAGACGATCCCGAAGAGGAGCGCGAGCCGGCGGGCCTCCGGGCTCTGGAAGGGGTGCTCGCGCATGGCCCATGATAATCTAACGTCTCGATGCGAACCACGCTGCCGTCCGTATGTCCACACGATTGCCCCTCGCAGTGCGCGCTCCAGGTCACGGTGGAGGCGGGGCGCATCACCGACGTCGCCGGCGATCCCCGGCATCCCTTCACGCGCGGCGTGATCTGCGGCAAGGTCCGCGACTACGCCGAGCGGGTCTACGGCCCGACCCGGGTGCTGACGCCCCTCCGCCGCGTCGGGCCCAAGGGCGAGGGACGCTTCGAGCCGATCGGCTGGGACGAGGCGATCGACGAGATCGCCCACCGCTGGCGACGCGTGATCGCCCAGTGGGGCGCCGAGGCCATCCTGCCGTACTCCTACGGCGGCACGCTCGGGCTCGTGCAGAACCGGGCGGGGCACGCGCTCTTCTACGCGCTCGGCGCCTCGCGGCTCGACCGCACCATCTGCGTCAGCACCGCCTACGCGGGCTGGCAGGGCACGCTGGGCACGGTGAGCGGCAACGACTCCGAGCAGATGGTCGACTCGGACCTGATCGTGCTCTGGGGCATCAACGCCTCCCACACCCACATCAACGCGATGACCCTGGTGAAGCAGGCGCGTCGCCGCGGCGCCTTCGTGGTCTGTGTGGATCCCTACCGGACCCCGACCGCGCGCCAGGCCGACTGGCATCTGATGCCGCGGCCGGGCACCGACGGAGCCCTGGCCCTGGGGGTGATGCACGTGCTCATCGGCGAGGGGCGGGTGGACCAGGACTACATCCAGCGCGCGACCCTCGGCTTCATCGCGCTGGCCCAGCACGTCAAGCAGTACGATCCCGAGCGCGTGGCCGCGATCACCGGGCTCGCCGCGGACGACATCGTGGCCTTCGCCCACCGCTACGGGGCGACGCGCGCCGCGTTCATCCGGGTCGGCATCGGGCTCTCCCGCCACGACAACGGCGGCATGACGTGCCGGACCATCGCGTGCCTGCCCGCGCTGACCGGGGCCTACGCGCATCCCGCGGGGGGTGCCCTCCTGGCGTCGAGCGGCGCGTTCGGCCTCTCCAACGCGGTGGTCGAGCGGCCGGACCTCATGCCCCAGCCGGCGCCGCGCGTGATCAACATGATCCAGCTCGGGCGCGCGCTCACCGATCCGGACCTGGCGCCGCCGGTCAAGGCGCTCTACGTCTACAACGCGAACCCGGCGTCGATCACGCCCAACCAGGAGCTGGTGCTCCGGGGACTGGCCCGCGAGGATCTCTTCACCGTGGTGCACGAGCAGCACCTCACCGACACCACCGACTACGCCGATCTCGTGCTCCCCGCCACCACGTCCATGGAGCATACCGACTGCTACAAGTCCTACGGTCACTTCTACGTGCAGCTCGCCCGGCCGGTGATCGCGCCGGAGGGCGAGGCGCGCTCGAACTGGGCGGTGACCCGCCTGCTCGCCCCGGCGCTGGGGCTGCGCGATCCCCACTTCGGCAAGAGCGAGGACGATCTCATCCGCGAGGCGCTCGCCTCGGGCGATCCCTCGATCGAGGGCATCACGCTGGAGCGGCTCGAGGCCGAGCGCTCGGTGCGGCTCCGCCTGGGCCGCCCGTACCTGCCCTTCGCGGACGGGGCGCCGACGCCGTCCGGCAAGGTCGAGTTCCTGTCGGAGACCCTGGCCCAGGCGGGCCTGCCCGCGCTGCCCACCTACACGCCGCTGGTCGAGGGCCCGGAGCACACCGAGCTGACGCGGCGCTACCCGCTGCAGTGCATCGTGCCGCCCAACCGCTTCTTCCTCAACTCGTCGTTCAGCCAGTCCGAGCTGCTGCGCCGCCGCCAGCGCGGCGCCGCGGTGCTGCTCCATCCGGCGGACGCGGCCTCCCGCGGCATCCGGACCGGCGACGCGGTGCTGGTGCGCAGCGCCCGCGGCGAGGCGCGGTTCACCGCGGAGCTGACCGAGGACACGCGCGAGGGGGTG
>DATFGS010000680.1:0-3602 GCA_035249225.1 Candidatus Methylomirabilota bacterium
ATCGCGCCCGCGGTGTGGAAGTACGAGATCTGCCCCGGCTTGCCCTCGAACTTCTCGCTCTTCTGCACGCGCGAGAGCAGGCCGCCGAGCGCGCGGTCCAGCGCGGCGACCTCGGGCGCGGGACGCGCGCCGTCGCCGTACTGCCCCAGCACCAGGACGTCCGCGCGCGCTGCCGATGGGCTCCGGGTCTCGAGGGCCAGCTCCATTGCCGTCATCCTCCGTGGGACAGGGTCGGTGGCCGGCAGAGGCTCGCGGCGCGGTGGACCATGTCCGCGAGCCCGTCGGTGGTGTCGTAGCCGCCGAGATCCGCGAGCGGGACCCAGCGCACCTCGGCGGCGTCGCTGCCCGCGCGGGGCGTCCCGGCCTCGATCGCCGCGACGTAGTCGATGATCACGTAGTGATAGTGCACGCGGGGCGCCTCGGAGCCGTTGGCGGGCGCGAGCCGCACCCGGTCGATCACCCCGCAGAGTCCGAGCAGGCGCACGCGCACCCCGCACTCCTCCTGCACCTCGCGGCGGGCCGCGTCCTCGATCCGCTCGCCCAGGTGCACGAGACCCCCCGGGATGCTCCACTTGCCCTGGGACGGCGGCTGCCCGCGCTTGACTAGGAGCACGCTGTCGCCGTTCAGGATCACCGCGCCCACTCCCACCCGCGGCGCATCCGGAAACTCGCGCGCGAAGGTGGACATCAGATCGCGGTCGCCACCACCGGCGCGCGCCCGGATCGCGTCCACCGCTCGGTGCCGTACTTCTCCCGCACCAGCGACTCCGCCAGGTCCAGCTCCTCCGCGGCCAGCCCCCCCGCGGTCACCTCGAGCCCGTGCACCGCGCGGAACCCCTCGGCCAGCGCGGTCATGGTCTCCTCGAACGAGGGCCGCCGGCCCAGCACGGCCTCGAGCGTGGTCATGCCGGCCAGCGGATCGCCCTCGGTCGGAAAGACGCGCCGCAGCCGGTCCGGCGCGGCGCCCAGCATCACCGCGCCGTGCTGCAGGAAGCCCGCGCCCTGCCGCCGCTGGGCGCTGCCCACCACCTTGAGGCCGCCGACCTCGAGCTCGTAGGAGCCCGTCCGCGCGAAGCAGAAGGCGGGCATCGCGGTCGGGTCCGACGGCTGCACCGGCACCATCTCGACCGGCGCGCCCACCCGATTGATCCCGGCGGCCAGCGCGGCGCCGATCCAGCGATAGGTCTCGAGCAGGTCGCCCGCGCCCTCGAAGTCGCCCGCGCGCGCGGTCACGCTGTAGGTCAGCTCGAGCGCGGGGCCCTCGTGGAGGATGGCGCTGCCGCCGGTGGGCCGGCGGACGAGGCCGATGCCGAGCGCGGCCGCCGCGGGGACGTCGATGCGATGGTCCAGGGCCTGCCCGTAGCCGAGCGAGATGGTGGCGGGCTGCCAAGCGAAGAAGCGGAGGGTGGGAGGCGCGGTGCCCGCGAGCCGCCCGAGGAGGAGGGCCTCGTCGAGGGCCATGTTGAGGGCGCCGTCGAGCGGCTCGGTGACCAGCAGGCGGAACGGAGTCGTCACCCCTGAATCATTTCGTGGATCATTTCGGCGGGCGCCACCTCAGCACGGGCTGGCGGGCGGCCCGCGTCTGGTCCAGGCGGCGCACCGGCGTCGTGACCGGCGCCTCGTGGATCAGGTGCGGGTTCGTCTCGGCCTCCCGCGCGATCTGGATCATCGCGTTGCAGAACTGATCGAGCGTCTCCTTCGATTCGGTCTCGGTGGGCTCGATCATCAGCGCCTCTTCCACGATCAGCGGGAAGTAGGTCGTCGGGGCGTAGAAGCCCAGATCGAGCAACCGCTTGGCGATGTCCGTCGCGGTCACCCCGAGCCGCTTCTGCTTCCGCGCCGACACCACGCACTCGTGCATGCACGGACCCGGCGCGGAGCGGTCGTAGTCGCCCTCGAGCCGCTTGAGGATGTAGTTGGCATTGAGCACCGCGTTGTCGGAGACCGCGCGCAGGCCGTCGGGGCCCATGGTGCGGATGTAGGTGTAGGCCCGCACCAGCATGCCGAAGTTGCCCCAGAAGGCCTGCAGCTTGCCGATGGACTGCGGCCGGTTCCAGTCGAGGCCGAAGGCGTCGGCTCGCTTGACCACCACCGGGGTGGGCAGGAACGGGGCCAGATGGGCCTTGATGCCCACCGGCCCCGAGCCGGGGCCGCCGCCGCCGTGCGGGGTGGTAAAGGTCTTGTGCAGGTTGAAGTGGCAGACGTCGAAGCCCAGGTCGCCGGGGCGCGTGATGCCGAGGATGGCGTTGAAGTTGGCGCCGTCCATGTAGACCTGCACGCCCTTGGCGTGGCACATCTCGGTGATCTGGTGGATCTTCGACTCGAACAGCCCCAGCGTGTTGGGCTGGGTGATCATGAACGCGGCCACGTCCTCGTCGAGATGCCGCTCGAGGTCGGCCAGGTCCACGTCGCCGTTGGCCTCGGACTTGAGCTCGACCACCGCGAAGCCGGCCAGCGCGGTGGACGCGGGGTTGGTCCCGTGCGCCGAGTCGGGGATCAGCACCTTGTGGCGCCGCTCGCCGCGCGCGAGGTGGTACGCGCGGATCATCAGCACGCCGGCCAGCTCGCCCTGCGCGCCCGCCGCGGGCTGCAGCGACACCTCGTCCATCCCGGAGATCTCGGCGAGGTCCCGGGACAGCTCGTGCATGAGCTGGAGCGCGCCCTGGCTCGCCGCCTCGGGGGCCAGAGGGTGCAGGCGCGCGAAGCCGCCGAGCCGCGCCATGTCCTCGTTGATCTTCGGGTTGTACTTCATGGTGCACGAGCCGAGCGGGTAGAAGTGGGTGTCCACCCCGTAGTTCATCTGGGAGAGCCGCGAGTAGTGGCGGATCACGTCGACCTCGGAGACCTCGGGCAGCTCGGCGGCCGATTCGCGCAGGTGCGCCTTCGGCAGCAGCGCGGCCGGATCGCTGTCCGGCACGTCGCTCTCGGGCAGCGAGTAGGCGAAGCGGCCGGGGGCGGAGAGCTCGAAGATCAGCTTGTCGTAGGCGGGCTTGGCGGCGGGCATGGCGGCCTCAGGCCACCGCCGCGGCCAGGGCGGCCGCGTAGGCGTCGATCTCGTCCTTGGTCCGCTTCTCGGTCACCGCGACGAGGAGGCAGTCCTTGTAGGCGCGGTCGAAGCCCTTGAGCGGGACGCCCGCGAGCAGGCGATCCTTCATGAGCCGCTTGATCACGCGCTCCGGCGACTTCGGGAGCTGGAGCGTGAACTCCTTGAAGAAGGGCGCGGCGAAGCGCAGGGATACCCCGGGGATCTTCGTGAGCTCGCGCGCCGCGTAGTGGGCCTTGGCGGTCGAGAGCTCGCCGACCTTGCGGAGGCCGCGCTTGCCCAGGATCGAGACGTAAATCGTCGCCATCAGCGCGCACAGCGCCACGTTGGTGCAGATGTTGGACGTGGCCTTCTCGCGGCGGATGTGCTGCTCCCGGGTCTGCAGCGTGAGCACGAAGCCGCGCTGGCCGTCCACGTCCACGGTGGCGCCGACGAGACGCCCCGGCATCCGGCGCACCAGCTCCTGCTTGGCCGCGAACACGCCCAGGTTGGGGCCGCCGAAGCTCATCGGCACCCCGAGCCCCTGCCCCTCGCCCACCACGATGTCCGCGCCGCAGGC
>DATFGS010000681.1:0-8318 GCA_035249225.1 Candidatus Methylomirabilota bacterium
ACACGTCGGCCAGGTCCGCGTCGCTCAGCATCACCGCGAAGGGCGCCATCACCGGATCCTTGCGCCGGCCGTCGCGGTACTTGATGAGCTGCCAGTGGGTGAAGTAGACCGGCTGGCCGGCGAGGGAGGGCGTGCCCGGAATGGTCGCGTTGCCGTCGCGGCCGTGGCACGTCGCGCACGGCTCGGCCTTGCGCCGGCCCGCCTCGAGGTCCGCGGCGAGCGCCGGGGGCCCGCCCGCCGCCCCGACGAGCGCGACGGCGAGCGAGAGGCCGGCGAGGAAGGGCAGCCCGCTCAGGGCTGGTAGGTGACCCGGTAGATCGCCCCCGCGTAGTCGTCGGCGATCAGGAGCGAGCCGTCCTTCATCTGCTTCGTGTAGACCGGGCGTCCCCAGATCTGATCGCCCTGGAGCCATCCTTCCGCGAACACGTCGTACCTGGGCACGTCGCCCGGGCGGAGGGTGACCATCATCACCCGGAACCCGATCTTCTGGGTCCGGTTCCACGAGCCGCGCTGGGCCAGGAACGCGCGGTTCTTGTACTCGGCGGGGAACATCGAGCCGGTGTAGAACTCGACGCCGTTGCCCGCCACGTGCGGGCCGGTCTTTAGCAGCGGCGCCGCGAACTCCGAGCAGGAGCGCCCGCTGCCGAACTCGGGGTCGACGATGTCGCCCTGGTGGCAGTAGGGGAAGCCGAAGTGCAGCCCCTTCCTCGGTGCCACGTCGAAGCGGTCGCTCGGCACGTCCTCGCCGAGCCAGTCGCGCGCGTGGGTGGCGAAGTAGAGATCCTTGGTCACCGGGTGCCAGTCGAACCCGACGCTGTTGCGTACCCCGTGGGCCACGTACTCGAAGCCGGTGCCGTCCGGATTCACGCGCGAGATGTTGGCGTGGGTGTCGGGCGGGATGCAGATGTTACAGGGCGCGCCGATGTTGAAGTAGAGCTTGCCGTCCGGCCCGAAGGCCAGGTACTTCCAGCCGTGCGGGAGATCGCGGGGCAGGATGTCGTAGACCACCTCCATCTTGGGCGGGCTGTCGAGCTTGTCCTCGATGCCGACCATCTTGGTGATCTGCGAGACCTCCGCGATGTAGAGCGTGCCGTCCTTGAAGGCCACGCCGTTGGGCAGGTTGAGGCCCTTGGCGATGACCTTCACGTCGCGCTGGCCGCCCCGGTCGACGACCGCGTAGACGTTGCCGGCCACGCGGCTGCTGACGAAGAGCGTGCCCTTGTCGCCCCAGGCCATCGCCCGGGCATTGTTGATCCCGTGCGCCCAGAGCGACACCTTGAAGCCCCGGGGCACCTTGATCTTGTCCACCGGGATCTCGCCCGGCGCCTTCGGCGCGGGCGGCTGCGCGATGGGCGCGAGCGGAGAGTTCGCCATCCCGGCGGGCTGGCCCTGCTTCCAGGCCGGCGGCGCCTGGGCGAGAGCCGGAGAGGTTGGCGCGAGAGCGAGCAGGAGCGCGAGAGACGTCGAGCCGAAGAGCCGCATGGTGAACTCCCCCCTTGAGGATCGGTGAGGATCGAGCGCGCGACCGCGAACCGTATCGGCAGCCGGACCATACGGCCCGGGCTCGCCGCTTGTCAAGAAGTGAGCGCTGACGGATCATGCGCCCCATGCCCACCCCGCGACCCATGGTCCCCCAGGACCTCACCCGCATCCGCTTCGTCGGCGATCCCCAGGTCTCCCCGGACGGCCGGACCATCGCCTTCGTGGTCACCACCCTGTCGGAGGAGAAGGACGAGTACCTCTCGAACATCTGGGTGGTGACCGCGGCCGGCGGGGAGCCCCGCCGCTTCACCACCGGACCGCGACGGGACACCACCCCGCGCTGGTCGCCCGACGGCACCCGCCTGGCCTTCATCTCCGAGCGCGAGGCGGGAAAGAAGGGCCAGCTCCACGTGATGCCGGCGGCCGGGGGCGAGCCCATTCGCCTCACCGATCTCCGGCACGGCCTGAGCGCGCCGGTGTGGTCGCCGGACGGCACGCGCCTGGCCTTCGCGGCGCGGGTGGGCGGCGCGCCGGAGCCCTCGTCCGAGGAGGACAAGCGCAAGTCGAAGCCCCCGCGCGTGATCACCACCATGAAGTACCGGTTCAACGGGGAGGGCTTCACCTACGACCGGCGCCTCCAGATCTTCGTGGCGCCCGCCGCGGATGGGGCCGAGCCGCGCCAGCTCACCGAGGGCGACTTCGACCACGTCGATCCCGCGTGGTCGCCGGACGGCCGCTCGATCGCCTTCACGTCGGTCCGCCACGACGACCGCGATCACGACGACGCCTCCGACATCTGGCTCGTGGCCGCCGAGGGCGGCGCGCCCCGCCGCCTGACCGCCACCGCGGGACCGGCCGGCCATCCCGCGTTCTCGCCCGACGGGGACACGCTCGCGTACCTGGGGCGATCGGCGATCAACGCCTTCGGGAACAACATGCGGCTCTTCGCGATCCCGGTCGCGGGCGGCGCTCCCCGATGCCTCACCGCGGAGTTCGATCGCTCGTGCTCGCCCCTGGGCGTGGCGCCGCTCTGGAGTCCCGACGGGCGGGCCATCACGGTGGCCGCGGAGGACCAGGGCACCCTCGGCGTGTACCGTGTCCCGGCCGCCGGCGGCCCGGTCACGCGAATCGTCGGGGGCGAGCGGGCCGTCGGCAGCTTCTCGGTGTCCCGCGACGGCGCGACCCTGGCCTTCGCGGCGGGTGAGCCCGACGCGCCGCCCGAGGTCTTCGTCTGCGGCGCGGACGGCGGCGGCGAGCGGCGGCTCACCGACTCCAACCGCGACTGGAAGCGGGAGGTCGCCCTCGCCCGCCCCGAGCGCTTCCGCTTCGAGCGGGCCGGCATGACGGTGGACGCCTGGATCATGAAGCCGGTCGGCTTCGAGGCCGGCAAGCGCTATCCCCTGCTCCTCAACGTGCACGGCGGCCCGCACGCGCAGTACGGCTACGCGTTCCTCGACGAGTTCCAGGTCCAGGTGGGCGCGGGCTACGGCGTGCTCTACGCCAACCCGCGCGGCAGCCAGGGATACGGCGAGGCGTTCACCACCGCGGTGGTGGGCGACTGGGGCGGCGGCGACGCGGCGGACGTGCAGGCCGCCCTCGACGAAGCCCTGCGCCGGTACGACTGGATCGATCCGGCGCGGCTGGGCCTGCTCGGCGGCAGCTACGGCGGGTTCATGACGAGCTGGATCGTGGGCCACTCCACCCGCTTCCGGGCCGCGTGCTCGGAGCGCGCGGTAAACAGCCACGTCACCATGTTCGGCTCGAGCGACATCGGCCACCTCTTCAACGTGGGGGAGCTCGGCGGAATCCTCCCGTGGGAGAACATGGAGAAGTATCTCGAGCGCTCGCCGCTGACCTACGCCCGGAACATCACCACCCCGCTCCTGATCATCCACTCCGAGGACGACCTGCGCTGTCCGATCGGGGAGGGCGAGCAGCTCTTCATGGCCCTGAAGACGCTGCGCCGCGAGGTGGTGTTCGTCCGCTTCCCGGACGAGAACCACGAGCTCTCGCGCTCGGGCAAGCCGCGCCACCGCCTCGAGCGCTTCCGGATCATCCTCGACTGGTTCGCGAAGTATCTGTAGGGGCGCTAGGCGTCGCGGAAGGCGGGCATCACCTGCTCGCCGAAGCGCTTCATCGAGTCCACGATGCGCGCGTGGCCCAGGTAGCCGAAGCTCATCTGGCAGAGGATGTGCTGCACCCCGGCCTCCCGCAGCTCGGCCACCCGCTCCGCGACCTGCCGGGGGGTGCCGTAGAGCGCGCCGCCCGCGAGCGACTGGCGCACCGCCTCATCCTCCGGGACGCTCGGGTCATTGAACGCGTTCACCACCGCGGGATCCACGCGGTAGTCCTCGGGATTGTGCGCGGCCCGCGCGCCGAGCATGTGCCGGCGGGTGTGCGCGAGCGTGTCGGCCAGGTGGTCCTCGGCCTCCGCGTGGCTCTCCGCCACGTACACGTGCCGCCACACCGCGACGTCGCGGCGCAGCCGGTCGCGCATCGGCGCCGGATGCCCGCCCGCGCGCAGCCCGTCTTCGTAGAGCCGGAGCCGCTCGCCGAGGACGCCCAGCGGCAGGCGCGAGGTCAGGATCGGCACGCCCAGCCGCCCGCACTCGGTGAACGAGCCCGGCGTCACCACGCTGCGCCAGATCGGCGGGTGCGGGCGCTGGTAGACCCGCGGGCGCAGCGCGGGCAGGCTCACCTGGAAGAACTTGCCCTGATAGCTGAAGGGCTCCTCGGTCCACGCGCGGGTCAGGATCTCGAGCGCCTCCGCGCTGCGCTCCCGGCTGTCGTCGCTGCGGAGGCCGTAGCCCACGTACTCGTACTCGTTGTAGAGGGTACCGCGGCCCACCCCCACGTCGAGGCGCCCCCGGCTCAGGTTGTCGAGCAGCGCGAGCTGCACGGCCAGGCGCACCGGGTGGCGGAGCGCGAGCTGGATCACCGCGAAGCCGATGCGCACGCGGCTGGTCCGGGCGGCCAGCGCGCTCGCGAACGGGATCGGATCGCAGTAGACCGCCTCGCCGGTGAAGTTGTGCTCGGTGAGCCACACCGAGTCGAAGCCGACCGTCTCGGCCAGGCAGGCCTGGGCGAGCTGCTCATCGATGGCCGCGTGGTCCTCGGCCGCCGAGGGGGAATGCGAGAGGGTCAGCCACCCGAAGCGCATCGGATCAGCCGACCAGGGTCCGCGCCAGCTCGATCTCGCCCAGGTGGGTCATGCCGTGGGTCAGCCCGACCTGGCCCAGGCACTGGACCACCGACATCTCGCCGAGCGGCTTGACCATCACCACCTTGTCGAGGAGCGCGGGGGTGGCCGCGTCGAAGAGCTCCTCGGTGCCGGCCCACACCTTCTGGGTGTACTCCTGGAAGAGCGGGATGTCCTTGATGCGCAGGGCCTGGGCCTCCTCGGTGGACATCCCGGTGCCCTGCGCGGCGGGCGGGAGCCCCAGCTTCTGGCCGTAGCCGCTCTCCGTCCAGATGGGCGGCCGGCGGTCCTGGATCACCCAGCGCACGATGTTGTCCTCGGTGCGCACGTAGTGCCAGACGCCCCACGCGATGGTGTTGGCCTTCGGGTGCCCGGCCGGGATCCGGTGAAGCTGGTCGGGCGTGAGCTCGGCCACGACTCGGTCGAGACCGGCGTGAAGCCGCTTGAGCTGCGCCCGGATGAAATCCGCCGCGGTCAGCATCGTGACTCTCCTTCCATCGTGTATAATGCAACTCGGTACACAGCTCCGAGGAGCGTTGCGACGGGAGCCCTTCCCGCCAGGCTCGGAGCGGTCGACCCCTCGGGTCGGCTGTGGGCAACGGCGCTCGCAAACTCCCATACCATAAGGAGGGCGCGAGATGAGCGCCACTACCAAATCGACCCGGCCCCAGGACCACGTCGTCACCGATCTGAGCCTCGCCGACTGGGGCCGCAAGGAGATCCAGATCGCCGAGACCGAGATGCCCGGTCTCATGGCCATCCGCGAGGAGTACGCGAGCCTGCAGCCGCTCCGGGGCGCCCGCATCACGGGGTCGCTCCACATGACGATCCAGACCGCGGTCCTGATCGAGACCCTGCAGGCCCTCGGCGCCGAGGTGCGCTGGGCCTCCTGCAACATCTTCTCGACCCAGGACCACGCCGCCGCCGCGATCGCGGCCGCGGGCACCGCGGTCTTCGCCCGGAAGGGCGAGTCGCTCGAGGAGTACTGGGACTACACCCACCGGATCTTCGAGTGGCCCGAGGGCGCCTACTCCAACATGATCCTGGACGACGGCGGCGACGCCACCCTGCTGCTCCACCTGGGCGCGGTGGCCGAGAAGGACCCCGCCGTCGTCTCCCACCCCACCAACGAGGAGGAGACCGCGCTCTTCGCCGCGATCAAGGCGAAGCTCGCCAAGGACCCGGCCTGGTACTCCACCCGGCTCACCAAGGTCCGCGGGGTCAGCGAGGAGACCACCACCGGGGTCAAGCGGCTCTACCAGATGGCCAAGGAGGGGCGGCTCAAGTTCCCCGCGATCAACGTCAACGACTCGGTGACCAAGAGCAAGTTCGACAACCTCTACGGCTGCCGGGAGTCGCTGGTGGACGGGATCAAGCGCGCCACCGACGTCATGGTGGCGGGTAAGGTCGCGGTGGTGTGCGGCTACGGCGACGTGGGCAAGGGCTCGGCCCAGGCCCTCCGCGCGCTCTCGGCCCAGGTGTGGATCACCGAGGTGGACCCGATCTGTGCGCTGCAGGCCGCGATGGAGGGCTACCGTGTGGTGACGATGGAGGAGGCCGCCCCGCTCGCGGACATCTTCGTGACCGCCACCGGCAACTACCACGTGATCACCCACGAGCACATGAAGCGGATGAAGAACAACGCGATCGTGTGCAACATCGGCCACTTCGACAGCGAGATCGACATCGCGTCGCTCCGGCAGTACAAGTGGGAGAACATCAAGCCGCAGGTGGACCACGTCATCTTCCCCGACGGCACCCGGATCATCCTCCTCGCGGAGGGGCGGCTCGTGAACCTGGGCTGCGGCACCGGCCACCCGAGCTACGTGATGAGCTCGTCGTTCGCCAACCAGGTCATCGCCCAGATCGAGCTCTACACCAACCCGGAGAAGTATCCGATCGGAGTCTACGTGCTGCCCAAGCACCTCGACGAGAAGGTCGCGCGCCTGCAGCTCAAGAAGCTGAACGCGAACCTCACCGAGCTGACGGACGCGCAGGCCCGCTACATCGGCGTGGAGAAGACCGGCCCCTACAAGCCGGATCACTATCGATACTAGGAACGGGCGATACTAGGAACGGGCGACGGGGTCGGCGCGCGCGATTGCCACCTCACCGTCTTCCCGCCAGAGTGCTTGTTCTGGCGGGAAGACGGAGCTTCATCAGGTGGCTAGCCCTGATCGATCCTCACCGACCGGCCCGTCGCGGAGGACCGCTCGATGGCGTCGATCATCTTGTGCCGCTGCACGGCCAGCGTGAAGTCGACGTCGAAGGACCCCGCGCCGCGCAGGGCATTGGCCGCGCGCGCGTAGACCTGGGCGACGTTGTATGCCGGCCCGGTCGGCGTGCCGTCCGGCGCGACCTTGTACTTGGACGGGACGGGCATCGCGACCATCGCCTCCTTCCCCTTGCCGGCGTGCACGTGGCTCGGGCCGATGTTGAACGAGCCATCCGCCCGCACCACCAGCGCGCCCTCGCGCCCGTAGATCTCGATCCGATTGCCGCTCGGATTCGAGGGAACGGCCGCCACGTTCACCGAGACCTCGGCGCCGCTCACCATGCGGCCGATCACGTTGATGCTGTCCGGCGCATCGACCGGGACCGGCTTGCCTTCGAGCGTTCGCCACTCCGGGATCCGGGTGGACACCCGGGCCGAGACCTCCGCGAACTCGCCGAGGATGGCGCACATCGCGTCGATGGCGTGGCCACCGGCGATGGTCAGCGTGTTGGCGCCGTTGGCGCGCACCCCTTGCCAGATGCGGCCGGGCCCGCGCTGCAGCACGGCCGGGACGGCCGTGTTCAAATGAGCCGTGAGCACCTCGCCGAGGTAGCCGCTCTGCACGAGGTCGCGCGCATAGAGAATCGCCGGGTCGCTGCGGGCCTGCAGGCCGACGATCGTCGGGAGCGAGCGCTGACGGGCGAGTCCGGCCATCTCCTGCGCCTCGGCCAGCGTCGCACCCAGCGGCCACTCGCAGAGCACGGCCTTGCCGGCCTGCAGGCCGGCCATGACCAGCTCCCGGTGACCGGGGACCCGCACGCAGACGACGATGAGGTCGACCTCGGGATGCGCCGCCATATCGCCGAAGCGGTGGAACCCTCGGGCGGCGCCGAACGCCGCCACCGACGCCTTGGCGGTCTCCTCGTGCGCGGTGCAGACGGCCTTCAGCTCGTAGTCTGGCAGAGCCTTCAAGGCGGGAACGTGAGCGTTCGCCCCCCAGCCACTGCCCCCTTGCGTCACGGTCGCTCCCACGATGCCCACGCGAATCTTGTCTGTCATGATTGGCGACTGTACCTCTTGACACCTCTGCTTCGCCAGCGGAACATCCCGGCCAATGCGACAGATTGCCGACGACAAGCGCCTACCGGCTGACGTCGAGGCTCAGGCCCCGGTCCAGGCCGCGGCCGCGATGCGGTCGGTCATCCGCGCGTATCACGACGAGCTCGAGCGCGAGCAGCGCTTGCCGAAGGCGCTGGTCGAACAGTTTCACGCGGCCGGCTTCTACCGGCTCGTCAGACCGCGGGAGCTGGGGGGTCTGCAGGCCGACCCGCTCACCTATCTGCGGACGGTCGAGCTGCTGGCCGAGGCTTCCGGCTCGGTCGGCTGGAACCTCTGCAACAACAATATCGCCCAGCTGGTCAC
>DATFGS010000682.1:0-4048 GCA_035249225.1 Candidatus Methylomirabilota bacterium
ACCTCCAGACCCTCCGCCGGCACGTGGGCCTGGTGCCGCAGGAGGTGTTCCTCTTCTCGGGCACGGTGGAGGACAACCTGCGGCTGGCCGGCGACGGCGCCGCGGATCGGCCGGTGATCGAGCGCGCGCTCGAGGCCGCGAACGCGGAGCGCTTCGTGGCCGCGCTGCCGAACGGGCTGGGCGAGGAGCTGCGCGAGCGTGGCGTGAATCTCTCGCAGGGCCAGCGTCAGCTGCTGGCCATCGCCCGCGCCATCATCTATAATCCACGCGTCCTCGCGCTGGACGAGGCGACCTCCAGCATCGATCCGGAATCGGAGGCGCTGGTGCGGGTCGGTCTCGCGCGACTGCTGGAGGGACGCACGAGCCTCGTCATCGCGCACCGGCTGTCCACGATCCAGCGGGCGGACCGCATTCTCGTGCTGCACCGCGGAGAGATCCGGGAGGCGGGCGCGCACGCCGAGCTGCTCGCGCAGGGCGGGCTCTACTCCCGGCTCTACGAGCTCCAGTTCGGCCTGGGGCGCGCATGAAGGCGTTTCACGCGGCGGTGTACCGGCTCGTCGGCCGGATCCCGAGGGGGCGGGTGGCGACGTACGGGCAGATCGCGGCGCTCCTCGGGTATCCGCGGGCGGCGCGCGCGGTGGGGCAGGCGATGAAGCACGTGCCCGCCCACCTGCCGTGGCACCGGGTCGTGAACGCCCAGGGCGGGATCAGCCTGCGGCGCAACGTGGGGAGCATGCTGACGCAGCGCCTCCTGCTCGAGCAGGAAGGCGTGCCGGTCCGGCGGGGACGGATCCGGCTCCAGCAGCACCGGTGGGCGGGGCCTGGGCGCACCCGTCGGCTGTCCATCGCGGCGCTCGATCGGCTCTGATCGGAGGACACCATGCGGCTCGGACTGAACATCGGCTACTCGCGCTCGCAGCTCGGCATCGACCTCTCGCTCGTCCAGCACGCGGACCGGCTAGGCTTCCACTCGGTGTGGTCGGCCGAGGCCTATGGATCCGACGCGGTCTCGCCGCTGTGCTGGATCGCGGCGCAGACGAGCCGCATCAAGGTGGGCACCGCGATCATGCAGATCCCGGCCCGCACCCCGACGCTGACCGCGACCACCGCGATGACGATCGACCAGCTCTCGGGCGGCCGCTTCATCCTGGGCCTGGGCGTGTCGGGCCCCCAGGTCGTGGAGGGCTGGCACGGGGTGGCCTTCGGCAAGCCGCTGGCCAAGACGCGCGAGTACGTGGAGATCGTCCGGATGGTCTGGCGGCGCGAGCGGCCGGTCGAGCACAAGGGCGAGTACTACCAGATCCCGTACGCGGGACCCGACGCCACCGGGCTCGGCAAGCCGCTCAAGTCCATCCTGCACGGCCGCGCCGACATCCCGATCTACCTCGCGGCGATCGGTCCCCGCAACGTCGCGCTCGCCGCCGAGATCGCCGACGGGCTCCTGCCCGTGTTCTTCTCCCCGGAGCGCATGGCGGTCTTTACCCCGAGCCTCGAGGCCGGCTTCAAGGCGGCGGGGGGCGGGAAGTCGCTGGCGCGCTTCGACATCGCGCCCACGGTGCCGATCGTGCTGGGCCCCGACGCGGCGGCCTGCCGCGCGATGGTCAAGCCCCGGCTCGCGCTCTACGTGGGCGGCATGGGCGCCCGCGGCAAGAACTTCTACAACGAGCTGGTGACGCGGTACGGCTACGAGGCCGACGCCAAGCGCATCCAGGACCTCTACCTCGGCGGCAAGAAGGACGAGGCGGCGGCCGCGGTGCCCGACGCGCTGGTGGACGAGGTCGCGCTGTGCGGGCCGAAGGAGCGCATCCGGGAGCGGCTGCCCCGCTGGAAGAGCTCCGGCATCACCACGCTGATCTGCGGCGCGGTGCAGGCCGAGGCGCTCGAGCTGATGGCCGAGCTGGTGCTCTAGGGGTGATGAAGCCGGCGGTCCAGAAGGTGCAGGCGGCCATCACCGAGCACGGCCTCGAGCGGCAGGTGATCGAGCTCGACGTCCACGCGCGGACCTCGCAGCAGGCCGCCGACGCGCTGGGGGTCACCGTCGGCCAGATCGTGAAGTCGCTCGTCTTCACCGTGGACGGACGCCCGCTCCTGGTGGTCGCCTCCGGCGCCAACCGGGTGGACGAGCGGCGGCTCGGCGAGCTGGCGGGGGGGCGCATCCGCCGCGCCGATCCGGACACCGTGAAGCAGGCCACCGGCTACACCATCGGCGGAGTGCCCCCGATCGGGCTCGTCAGCCCGCTGGCGGTGTACGTGGACCGCGACCTGCTCGGCTACGAGGTGGTGTACGCGGCGGCGGGCCTGCCCGAGTGCGTCTTCCCGATCGCGCCCGGCGAGCTGGTGCGGGCGACGGGCGGGCAGGTCGTGGATCTCAAGGAAGCTCCCAGAGGAGGACCATCATGAGACTCAAGGACAAGGTAGCCCTGATCACGGGCGCGGGCTCGGGCATCGGACAGGCGACCGCGGTGCTCTTCGCGCGCGAGGGCGCGCGCGTGGCGGTGGTGGACCTGCGGGAGGACGCCGCGAAGGCGACCGCCGAGCAGATCGAGAAGAGCGGCGGCCAGGCGCTGGCGATCCGGGCCGACGTCTCGAAGTCCGCGGACAACCAGGCCGCGATCCAGCAGGCGGTGGCGCGCTGGGGCCGGCTCGACGTCTTCTACGCCAACGCGGGCGTGCCCCAGTTCCCGACGCCGGTCGAGAGCGTGGACGAGGCGGTGTTCGACCAGATCATGGCGGTGAACGTCAAGGGCGTGTTCCTGGCCGCCAAGCACCTGATGCCGGTGTTCCGGAAGCAGAAGGGCGGGGTGCTCCTCATCACCGGCTCGACGTCGGGCGTGCGCCCGCGGCCGGGGGTGCAGTGCTACTCGGCGTCGAAGGGCGCGGTGCACACGATGGCCGCGAGCCTCGCGCTGGAGTTCGCCGCCTTCGGCGCCCGCGTGGTCGCGATCGCCCCGGTGGCGACCGAGACGCCGATGCTGGCCACCTTCATGGGCAAGAAGCAGGTGGACGAGGAGGGCATGACCCGCTACCGCGGCACCGTGCCGCTCGGGCGCCTCAACAAGCCGGAGGATCTGGCCGCGGCCGCGCTCTTCCTGGCCTCGGACGAGGCCGCCATGATCACGGGCAGCGTCTTCCCGGTCGACGGGGGAAGATGCATTTGAAGGTTAGTCCGCTGGCGGCGGAGTCGCTCGGAGTGCGGTCGATGGCGACGTACGTGGAGTGCGGGGAAACGCGGGTGCTGATCGATCCCGGCGCGACGCTGGCGCCCAACCGCTTCAACCTGGCCCCGGGGGAAGGGGAGTGGGAGGCGCTGCGGCGCGCGAACGATCGCCTCTCGGCGTACGCGACACGGGCCTCCCTGGTCTTCGTGAGCCACTACCACGAGGATCACTTTCGCCACGATCCCGCCTTCTACGCGGGGCGGCAGCTCTGGGCCAAGGACGCGACCCGGCACATCGAGGGCCGGCAGGCCCAGCGCGCGGCCACGCTCTGGCGTGCCCTCAAGGGCCACGCCGAGCCGCTGGCCGCGGAAGGGCGCCGGCTCGAGACGGCGGACGCGGTGCTCCAGGCCTCGCCCCCGCTCGGTCACGGCGCCGACGGGACCCCGCTGGGCTACGTGGTGGCGCTGACCATCGAGGACCGGCGCGAGGGCACCCGCTTCGTCCACGCCTCCGACGTCCAGGGGCCGCTCTCCCCGGTGGCCGCCGCCTACCTGGCCCGCCAGCGCCCCACGCTGCTCTACCTGTCCGGCCCGCCCGCCTACCTCGAGCCCCAGCTCGGCTCCGCGCTGATCGACCGGGGGATCGACCAGCTCCTGCGGATCATCGATCAGACCGGGTGCCGCGTCATCTTCGATCACTACGCGCTGCGGGACGCCGCGTACCCGGAGCGCTTCCGGCGACTGTGGGAGACCGGGCGCGTGGTGACCGCGGCGGGATTCCTCGGGCTGGCGGACGCGCCGCTCGAGGCGCGCCGGCTCGAGCTCTGGCCGGGCCGGCGGAAGCCGCCGATGCCGGTGCGGCCCTCGCGGGCGCGCGGCGCGGCCGAGGCG
>DATFGS010000683.1:0-5365 GCA_035249225.1 Candidatus Methylomirabilota bacterium
GTGAGGTGGGCGTCGAAGCCGGCCTCGCTCGAGCGCTGCCGGTCCCCGGACTGGCCGTACCCGGTCACCGCCACCAGGAGCACGCCCGTGTCCCCGGCGGCCCGGATGCGGCGGGCCACCTCGTAGCCGTCGAGCCCGGGCAGGCCGATGTCGATCACCGCCGCGTCGGGCCGGAGGGCGAGGGCCTGGTAGAGCCCGACGAGGCCGTCGGCGGCCTCGTTCACCTCGTGGCCGGCCTGCGCGAGCAGGTGCCGGAGCATGTCGCGGGCGTCGTCGTGGTCCTCGACGATGAGGACGCGCCGCCGGACGGGCGGGCCGACGCGGTGGGGCGCCGGGTCGCCCGCCTCGCCGGGGGCCGGGCGCAGCGGGAAGCGCACCGTGAAGACGCTGCCGCGGCCGAGCCCCTGGCTCGCCGCCTCGACGCGGCCCTCGTGCAGATCGACGAGCCGCTTCACCAGGGTGAGCCCGATGCCGAGCCCCGGCGCCGGCCGGTGGAGCCCGGTCTGGCCCTGCACGAACAGGTCGAAGATCCGCGGGAGGAGATCGCCCGGGATCCCGGCGCCGGTGTCTTCCACGCGCAGCACGGCTTCGTGGTCCCGGGTCTCGACCGCGACCGTGATCCGCCCTCCGGCCGGCGTGAACTTCACCGCGTTGCCGAGGAGGTTGGCGAGGATCTGCTCGAGCCGGGTCTCATCGGCCTCGATCCACGCCGGCCCGCCGGCCTGGGTCTCCAGGCGCAGGCGCGGCGTCGTCGCGGCCAGGGTGCCCACCACGCGCCGCGTGAGCGCGGCCAGGTCCACCGGGCGCCGGCCGAGGGTGATCTTGCCGGTGGCGAGCCGGGTCACGTCGAGCAGGTCGTCCACCAGCCGGACGAGATGGCGGACCTGGCGCGAGATGATCTCGCGGGCCTGCGCGCTCCGCTCGTCGCCCGGCCCACCGGTGTCGATCACGTGCAGCGCGGTGGTGATCGCGCCGAGCGGATTGCGCAGCTCGTGGCCGAGCATGGCGAAGAACTCGTCCTTGATCCGGTTCGCTTCTTCCGCCTGGGCCCGCGCGCGCTCCCGCTCGTCCTCGGCCCGCCGGCGCTCGGTCACGTCGAGCCCGATGCCGATGCGGGTATCGTCGGGCAGCCGGATGTTCGACCACGAGGTCTGGACGACGTGCCCGTCGCGCGTCGTCATCGCGACGTCGCGCCAGCCCTCGCGCACCGAGTCCATGTACTCGCGGACCTCGGCGCGGTAGGCCGGATCCGGGTAGCAGCGCGCCATCAGGTCGACTCCGCGCGCGGCCTCGGTGGACCAGCCGGTGAGCCGCTCGAACTCGCGGTTCAGCCGCAAGACGCGGGTGTTCGCATCGTACATCGTGATCATGACGGGAATCCGTTCGATGATCGCCTGCAGCAGGTCGCTCTCCCGCTCACGGCTGCGCACCAGCGCGGCCACCACCAGGGTCATCAGCGCCATGGTGGCCACGAAGGACTGCAAGATGAGCAGCGCGTGGGTCGGGGGCAGCGGCGCGAAGGGTCCGTGGCCCCGCGTCGCGCCGCCCACCGCGATCGCCATGAGCACGACCACCGCGGCCGCCGCCTCGCGGCGACCGAAGCGGACCGCGGCCCAGAGCAGCGGCGGGATCGCCAGGAACGCCATCGGGTAGTTGCCCCATCCGGCGGGGGCGAGCCCGCCGAAGGTGACCAGGGCGGTGCCCACCACGGCCACCACCAGGGCGAGCGCCTCGATCGGCTGTCGCCGCAGGGTGAGGGAGCGGTACTCCGCCGTCCACAGGATCAGGAGCGGCGCCACGATGAGCGCCCCGGTGATGTCGCCGAGGGCCCACGTGATCCAGATCGCGGCGATGTCGGCGGTCGACGCGAAGCCGCCCAGCACGAGGCTCGCGACCCCGATGGTCGCGGCGAGCGCCGCGCCGGGGACGACGCCGGCCGCGAAGGCGAAGATCCCGCGCGGCCGCTCGAAGGCGGCCCGGCCGTGGGCGAGCCGGCCGACGAGCCAGCAGCCCACCACGGCCTCGAGCGTGTTCCCCGTCGCGATGCCGAGCGAGGTCGCGACGGACCCCGCGGTGGTCACGTTGACGAGGAAGGCCCCACCGGCCACCGCCGGCCACATCCGCACGCCGAGGACGAGGAGGGCGGCGAGCGCGATGCCAGTGGGCGGCCAGACCGCGGTCGCGCTGGCGTGGACGGAGGCGAAGAGGAGCCCGAGCTTGCCGGTGAGGACATAGGCCGCCATCAAGGCCGCGAGCCATGCCCAGCGCGGGGACCCGGACGTGATCACCGACTTCTCCTCCTAGGGGTTGAGGCGCTCGCCGAAGAACTCGGCCACCCGCCGAATGCTGTCGGCCCAGGCGGCCGGGTCGCCCCCGGTGGTGGCGCCGCGGCCGCCGGGAGCGTTGCGGTTCACCCGGGCGGCCACGAAGCGCACGGGGCGGTCACTGTCGAAGGAGTGATGCGCGCCCGGATAGATCGTGATCGTCACCGGATGCTCGCTCGCGCGCGTGGACGAGGCCAGCTTCACGCAGGGCGCGGCCGGTGTCCAGTCGTCCTTTTCGCCGATCAGGATCAGCATCGGGGCGATCGAGCGATAGGTGCCCGAATCCCCGAGCCAGGAGCCGAGCGGCACCCCGCAGGATGGATAGAGCGCCACCGCCGCCGCGAAGCCCGCGCTTTTCTCGCGGGCGAGCACGTCCCAGGCGCTTTCCGGCGCGGCCATCGAGGCGAGCGTGGTCGATCCGCCGTGCGAGCCGCCCATGAGCCCCACGCGCGGGCCGTCCACGTAGGGCAAGGCGCGGGCGCGGGCCAGCGCCGCGTACGCGTCGCGCGCCCGCCGGCTCGGGGCGACCTCCCCCCGGCTGGGCGCGGCGTCGGTGCAGACGCCGTCGGGGTGGCCCCGGGTGGTGAAGCTGTCGGGGATCAGGGTGACGTAGCCGCGGGCGCCCAACTCCCGGGCCCAGCGTCCCGGGGCGCCGCTGGACCGAGGACCCAGGCCGCTGCAGTCGTGCATGATGACCACCGCGGGAAACGGCCCCGGGCCCTCGGGCTTGGCGATCGTGACCGGGATCTCCTCCCGGGCCCCGTTGGGCGCGCTGGTGATCATGGAGCGGTCGGAGGCGGGGCCCGCACAGCCCGCGAGCAGCCCCGCCAGCACGGCCCCCAGCAGTCCGGCCACCACGCCACCGCGAGGCCTGGCCATGATGGCGCGATTCTAAGCCAGGCGGGCTTGCGGATGCGAGGGCGGCTCGGCTAGCCTTGGTGGCCATGACGCGCACCTTGATGGACACCCCGATCGCCGGGCCGATGGTCTGGCGCGGACGGGAGCTGGCGGGCTCGACCGACTGGGTCCACCGGTTCTCGCCGGCCGCGGTGGTGGAGATCGACGCGGCCCTGCGGGCGGCGCAGGCGCGCGGCCTCGAATGGCGGGAGATCCGGAAGAAGGACTTCCCGCTGCCCGGCGTCTCCGCCCAGCTGGCGCAGGTCAATCGCGATCTGGAGTGGGGCCGCGGGCTCGCGCTCCTGCGCGGGCTGCCGGTGGCGCGCTACTCGGACGACGAGCTGCGCGCGATCTGGTGGGGGCTCGGCTGCCACCTGGGCACCGCGGTGCACCAGAACGCGCACGGCGAGCTCATCGGCGAGGTGCGCGACGAGGTCCGGCTCTACGGCGAGGTGGTCCAGCCCGCGGTCCCGAAGGGCGAGGGCGTCACCTCCCGCGCCAAGGCGCGCTCGAGCGGCCCGCTGCGCTGGCACACCGACCGCTGCGACGTGGTCGGGCTGCTCTGCGTGCGGCCGGCCCGCCGGGGCGGCACGAGCCGGGTGGTCAGCGTCCCCGCGGTGAGCAACGCGATCCTGGAGCGGCGGCCGGACCTGCACGCGCTGCTCTGCTCCGACTACCACCGGAGCCGCCAGGGCGAGGAAGCGGGCGGGGAGGCGTCGATCTACGCGATGCCCATCTTCGCGATGCGCGAGGGCAAGTTCACCACCCAGTACTCGCGCACCTTCGTGGAGGCGGCGCAGACGATCCCCACGATTCCGCGGCTCACCCCGGCCCAGGACGAGGCGCTCGACCTGCTGGCCGCGGTCTGCGACGAGCTCGGGTACGAGATGGAGCTCGAGCCGGGCGACATCCAGCTCCTGAACAACCACGTCATCTACCACGGCCGCACCGCCTACGAGGACGCGCCCGAGCCCGGCCGCGATCGGCTGCTCATGCGTCTCTGGCTGGCCCCGCCCAACAGCCGCCCGCTGCCCGAGGGCTTCGAGACGCTCTGGGGCAGCATCAAGGGCGGCGCGGTGCGCGGGGGCATCGCCCAGCCCGCCGCCGCGGCGCGCTGACTCTCCCGCCGCGTACGAGGCAGTGATCCGAGCGTTCGTTCAGTTCCGAGCGCCGGTGCTCACGGAGCCCGCAGAATCGGGGGAGTGATCACCGGGGTGCTCCGCCGCCTCGACATGACACACGCCGCGACGATCGACAGCAGAACCACCGAGAGCGCCGGCCAACGGAAGACGAGGCGAACGATTCCCGCGGCCGCGACCCGGCTCACGAGACCGCCGCCGGATCGCCTCGTCGCTCCGGCCAGATCGATGCCGTCGAAGATGCGCTCGAGGATCGTCTTCGCGAGAATGTTCATTCTGCCTCCGGTTCGGGGCGCGAGATGGCGCGCGCCGTAACAACTACTCGGTAGGTCTTCCGCGGCCTGGTTCCGCCGATCCGGCGCGGATCTTCTCCCGCGCATTCCCGATCCGGGAAGAAAGCTCCTGCTTCGCTCGATCGAGTAGCGTCTCGGACCTCTCCTGCACCGTCCACAGCAGTCCATCCACCCGTTCCCGGATGGGTTCCGCGTTACCCTTCATGTAGTCACGGATGGGATCACGGTACTTCCACACCACCAGCCCGGTCAGTGCGGCAACCAGGAGTCGTCACAGCATGTGCGTCATCCCTGGATCGAGGTCCCGCCTCGTATCTGGGTGGAGCGTCTCTCGTGCCACGCCTCGTCCCGGCTCGGCTCGGCACGGCCGTGCCCCCGACTCGCCGGCTTCACGGAAACCGGGGCGCGGAGTATTCGCAGAATCCGCTGAACAGTGAATCCGGCGGCACGCCGTGCCACCATCCGCCCGCGCGGAAGCATCGCGCGGCAAGCTCTTCCTGGGTATAGGCGGGCGGGATCGGGGGTCCGGTGGCGCAAGCGGTCACCGCCATCGTCGCCAGCAAGACGCACCACGCACGGATCGCGGCACGGCGCAGAGACCACGTCTTCCCGCGGCGCATCAGGCCCATCCGATCCATCGTAACTCTCCCCGCGGGCGCGGCGTCCCGGCCGACTAGGACGCGGGCCAGACCCGCCGGGCGACCTCGGCGAC
>DATFGS010000684.1:0-1889 GCA_035249225.1 Candidatus Methylomirabilota bacterium
CCCGGCCCGCGCGGCGGCGACCCCGCCGGAGTGGGCGGCGGTGGTGGCGGCGGCCAAGAAGGAGGGCAAGGTCGTCGTCAACACCTTCCCCGGCGACGGCTACAAGCGCGCGCTCAAGGCCTTCACCCAGGCGTACCCCGACATCAAGCTCGAGCACACCGGCCTCCACTCGCAGGACTTCGCCCCGCGCATCCTCCAGGAGCGCCAGGCGAGCCTCTTCACCTGGGACGTGGCGATGATCCCGACGAGCACCGCGCTGCAGGTACTCCGCCCCGCGGGCGCGTGGGATCCGGTGCGGCCGGCCATCGTGCTGCCGGAGGCGCTCGACGACGCCGGGTGGGAGGGCGGCTTCGAGCGCGGCTTCGCGGCGGTCAAGGACCGGGCACTCGCCTACGGCTTCTGCGCGGTCCGCGGCGCGGGCATCACGATCAACACCGACCTGGTGAAGGAAGACATCAAGGGCCTCACCGATCTGCTGAACCCGCGGTGGAAGGGCAAGCTGCTCCTGCCCGACGTGCGGACGATGGGCGACTCGTTCTGGTCCATGACGAGCGCCCGCCTGAACCTGGGCGACGACATCATCAAGAAGCTCTTCGTGGACCAGGAGCCCGCGCTGAGTCGCGACACCCGCCAGATCGCCGAGTTCATGGTGCGAGGCCGCTACCCGATCGCGCTGGGGGTCAACCCGCTGCTCCTCAGCCAGTTCCAGAAGCAGGGGCTCGGCAAGAACCTCAAGACCTTCCACTTCCCCGAGATGGACACGGTCAACTCCAGCAGCAGCGTGATCTGGCTGGTCAACCGGGCGCCGCATCCCGCCTCGGCCAAGGTCTTCATCAACTGGCTGCTCACCAAGGACGCCCAGATCGTGTGGGCGCGCGAGGTCGAGACGAACAGCCGGCGCATCGGGGTGGAGCCGGGCAATCCCCAGATCGTGGTGCCCCGGGCCGCCAAGCTCCTGCAGGTGGACGCCGAGGAGAACCTGGCCGAGGTCGTCAAGACGCAGGACATCGCCAAGGCGGTCATCAAGTAGCCGCTCCGCCAACGGATTCGAGAGTGGGCGCGCAGCCCGGCGTCGGCGAGACGGTCCTCGCGCTCGACCGCGTCAGCAAGCGGTTCGGCGAGGCGGCGGCGGTGGACTCCGTCTCCCTGTCCGTCGCGCGCGGCGAGGTCTTCACCCTGCTCGGCCCGAGCGGCTGCGGCAAGACCACCACGCTCCGGCTCGTGGCCGGCCTGGAGCGCCCGGACGCGGGCGAGATCACCCTGCGCGATCGGGTCGTCGCCTCCGCGGCGAGGCGGCTCTTCGTGGTCCCCAACCAGCGCAACCTCGGGATGGTATTCCAGTCCTACGCGGTGTGGCCGCACATGACCGTGTTCGAGAACGTGGCCTACCCGCTCCGCCTGCGCGGGCTTCCGAGGGCCGCGGTGCGCGACCGGGTGGCGCGCGTGCTCGACCTGGTGGGCCTGGGCGGCCTCGAGGCGCGCCCCGGCACCCTGCTGAGCGGCGGGCAGATGCAGCGCCTGGCTCTCTGCCGCGCGCTGGTCTACGAGCCGGACCTGCTTCTGCTCGACGAGCCCTTCAGCAACCTCGACGCGAAGCTGCGCGAGCAGATGCGGATGGAGGTCAAGCTGCTCCAGCGCCGCCTCGGCATCACGGTGCTCTTCGTCACCCACGACCAGGTCGAGGCGCTGAGCCTCTCCGACCGCATCGCGGTGATGCATCGGGGGCGGGTGGAGCAGGTCGGCTCCCCACGCGCGCTCTACGAGCGGCCCGCGTCCGCCTTCGTGCGCGACTTCCTGGGCCAGACCGTGATCCTGAGCGGCCGCGTCGCGGGGCCCGCGGCCGACCAAGCCCCCGGGTGCGTCGCGGTGGCGATGAACGGGGCGCTGAG
>DATFGS010000685.1:0-3135 GCA_035249225.1 Candidatus Methylomirabilota bacterium
GAGATACACGTCGTCCATCCCCAGGCGCACATCCTGGTCGGTGAACGTGTGCTTGCGCTGAGTCATCAGATAGCGCTCGGCCTCGAGCGTCTCGTCGACACTCAGCATGACCCGTATCCCCCAGTGCTCCTCGGAGATGTCCAGCGTATGAGCGTGGAAGGTGATCGCCATCGACGCCTCACCATCGCCGCCGCGCGAGAATACCGGGCCGGGCGGCCGGGGATTCGGCGGGGAGGGCGGAGCGGCCCTGGGTGACGCGGGTCTGGCTCATGGCCCCGGTGGCGCTACCAGTCTGGCACACGCTTCGACGCTTTGCGCTATCATGGGGCGCTCGGGGCGGCCGCCCCGAGGGCTCGATCCTGGTGGGCGCAAGGAGACGGTATGAAGCGCATGGCTCTCTCGCTGGTCGTGGTGGTGGTGGCGGCGCTGGCGCCGGCTCTGGCCGGCGCGCAGGAGGCCGGGCACGTGAAGGTGGCCAAGGGCGCGGTGCAGATCGAGCGGGCCGGACAGAAAGTGCCGGCCTCGGTGGGCGCCCAGGTGCAGGCCGGCGACGTGGTGGTGACGGGGGCCGACGGGTCCGTGGGCATCACCTTCCTCGACAACAGCCTGCTGTCCGCGGGCCCCAACAGCGTGCTCGCGATCGACAAGTTCGCGTTCGACACGACCACGCATCAGGGCTCCTTCGAGAGCTCGCTCAAGCAGGGCACGCTGGCCGTCGTCTCCGGCAAGCTCGCCAAGCAGTCGCCGGACGCCATGAAGGTACGGACTCCCGCCGCGGTGCTGGGCGTGCGCGGCACCGAGTTCCTCGTCCGCACCGGCGACCCGAAGAACTGACGCGGGACGCGGCGATGGCCAGCCGGGCCGCCCTCGCGGTGCTCGCACTGCTCCTCCTGGTGGGCTGCGCCAAGCCCATGCGCGACGATCTCTACGTGCTGATGCCGGACAAGGACGGCAAGACCGGCGTGCTCAGCGTGGAGAGCGGTGGCCAGCAGGCCGTCCTCGATCAGCCCTACGCCTCCGCGCGCGTGACCGAGCCCGGCCGCGTGGCCGCGGGGATGGTCACGGAGCAGGAGGCGCGCCGGGCCTTCGGCACGGCGCTGGAGGCGCAGCCGGCGCGGCCGACCTCCTTTCTCCTTTACTTCCTCGAGGGCCGGGACGAGCTGACCCCGGACTCCCGCCAGCTCCTGAGCCGCATCGTGGACGAGATCGCCCGGCGGCCCGCCCCGGAGATCGTGGTCATCGGCCACACCGACCGGGTGGGGGCGGTGCCCTACAACGACGCGCTCTCGCTCCGGCGCGCCGAGCGGGTGCGCGACGAGCTGGTGAAGGTGGGCATCACTGCCGACCGCATCACCGTGGCGGGACGCGGCGAGCGCGAGCCCCTCGTGCCCACGCCCGACGAGGTGGCGGAGCCGCGGAACCGGCGGGTGGAGATCAACGTCCGGTAGGGTTGGTGTAGCGGATGATCAGCACCGCCATGTCGTCGGACGGCTCGGCGCCGCCGGTGAAGGCGGCCACGTCGCGGCGGATCGCCTCGCCCACCTCCGACGCGCTCGCGGCCCCGCCGAGGCGTCCCAGCAGCGCTTCCAGCCGCTCCCGCCCGTAGAGCCCGCCGTCGGGGCCGGCCGCTTCCGTGATCCCGTCGGTGATCAGGCACAGCGTGTCGCCCGGCTCGAGCCGGCGGGTCGCCGGTACGTAGGCGAAGCCGTCCACCGCGCAGAGCGGCGGACCGCCGCCCTCGGCCAGGCGCAGGAGCGGGCGGCCGCCGCGCGGCAGGAGGAACGGCGGCTCGTGGCCGGCGCTGCAGTACTCCAGCTCGCCGCTGCGCGCGTCGAGGATCCCGGCCAGGACGGTGACGAAGAGCCCTTCCGTGTTGTCGCGCGAGATCTCCGCGTCGGCCTCGCGCATCATGACGGCCACCTGGCCGTGCCGGCGCAGCGCGGTGCTCTTGTAGAGGGCCTTGCTGATCGCCATGAACAGGCTGCCCGGCAGGCCCTTGCCCGAGACGTCGCCGATCATGAAGAAGAGATGATCCGCATCCAGCAAGAAGAAGTCGTACAGGTCGCCGCCCACCTCGCGCGCCGGCTCCAGCATCGCGTGGAGCTCGAAGCGAGTCTCCCCCGGGAAGGCCGCGGCCGGGCGCGGGAGGGTGCCCATCTGGATGCGGCGCGCGGCCTCCAGCTCGCCGGCCAGGCGCGCGGCCGCCTCGCGCTGCAGCTCCACCTGCCGCCGCAGGGCGCGGCGCTGGCTCTCCGCCTCGGTGAGCGTCACCGCGAGCATCACGGTGAAGAGCGCGGTCAGGGCCAGGGCCGGCGTGGCCGCGTCGAGCAGGATCCCGCGCTGGGCGTAGAGCGCGAAGCCGAGCGCGAGGGTCGCGCCCACCAGCGCCACGAGCAGGGCCAGCGACGTCCGGGCCCGCAGCAGCGGCACCGCGACCACGAGCAGGAGGCCCCCCGCCACCAGCACGCCGACTTCGATCCAGCGGGCGAGGGCGGGGCGGGAGAGGAGCGTGCCGTCCACCACCGCCTCGAGGAACTGGGCGTGGATCTCGACGCCGGCCATGCGATCCGAGACCGGGGTGGCCTGGTAGTCCGAGAGGCCGAGCGCGGTCGCGCCGATCAGCACGAGCCGGCCCTCGAAGCGATCCGCCTCGACGCGGCCGCCGAGCACGTCCGCGGCCGAGACGAAGCGTGCGGGATCGTGGCGGCCGTAGTGTAGCCACACGCGGGCGTCGGGTTCGGTGGCCACCACCACGTCGCCCACCGCCACCGCCTCGACGCCGCCCGCGCCCACCCGCACCGAGAGCGCGGGCACCTTCGCGGCCACGCGCAGCATCTCGACGCCGAGGATGGGCGCGAGGGTGCCGCCGAGCGAGGCCAGCATCGGCATGCGCCGCACCACCCCGCGCTCGGGATCCATGCTCATGAGCCCGCGCCCCGCCGCGGCGGCATCGATCTCGTCCACGCTCCGCAGCGCGCCCGCGAAGGGTCGCACGAAGGGCGCGGGATCGCCGCCGAAGGCGCGCACCGGCGCCGGGCCAATGCCGGCGGGCGGCCCGGGCACACTCTCGAGCCCGGCCATCCCCAGCACCACCGGCCGGCCGCGGAGGGCGGCGGCCAGCACCGCGTCGTTGCG
>DATFGS010000686.1:0-3563 GCA_035249225.1 Candidatus Methylomirabilota bacterium
GGCCGAGCAGCTCCGTCTTCACGGCCTCGAACCAGCGAGACACATCGGCGGCGTCACGGGCGGTCGTCATGGCGGCCTCCAGGGCAAGAGGATCTCGACGCGATCGGTCCGGGGCAATCTACTGTGTCGGCCCCGCGGTCGGCAAGACCCGTCGGGTTCCGTCGATTGACCGCCCGCCCCTCCCGGACTAAGCTCGCCCTGCTTCCGATCCACTCAGCCGCGCCGGAGAGAGCCCCTGAAGATCGGCGTCGTGTTCCCGCAGACGGAGATCGGGCAGGATCCCGCGATGATCCGCGACTATGCCCAGGCCGTCGAGTCGATGAGCTACACGCACATTCTCGCCTTCGACAGCGTGGTCGGCGCCAACCCCGACCGGCCCGGGGGGTGGGACAGCCCGTACACGTACCGGCACGCCTTCCACGAGCCCTTCGTCCTCTTCGCCTTCTGCGCGGCGGTCACCCGGCGCATCGAGCTGGCCACCGGCGTCCTCGTCCTGCCCCAGCGGCAGACCGCGCTCGTCGCCAAGCAGGCCGCCGCGGTGGACGTCCTCTCGCGCGGCCGGCTGCGCCTGGGCATCGGAGTCGGCTGGAATCCCGTCGAGTTCGAGGCGCTCGGCGAGGACATCAAGACCCGCGGCCTGCGGGTCGAGGAGCAGCTCGACGTCATGCGCCGGCTCTGGACCGAAGAGCTGGTGACCTACCAGGGCCGGTGGCACCGCGTGCCCGACGGCGGGCTCAATCCGCTGCCCGTCCAGCGACCGATCCCGGTCTGGATGGGAGGCGAGAGCGACGCCGTCCTCCGCCGCGCGGCCCGCCTCGCCGACGGCTGGATCACGCTCCAGACCTTCCGTCCGGGCCCCGCGGCCCAGCACACCGTGGATCGTCTCCACGGCCTCGTCCGGGAGGTGGGCCGTGATCCCGCCGCGTTCGGCATCGAGGGGCGCGTGGCCCTGGCCAATGTCCCGGCGGCGGATCGCGCGAAGGAGATGGCCGCGTGGCGCGCGATGCGCGGCATCACGCACGTGTGCGTCAACACCATGGGCCTCGGCCTCGCGAGCCCCGATGAGCACGTGAGAACGCTCGAGCGCTTCAAGAAGGACGTCCTGGGGTAGCCCGACCACGGCCCTCCGGCCGGACTGGTATGGAAGGAGAACCCTTGCGGGCTGGCACCGTGGGCCTGGCCGTCCTGACGCTGCTCGGTATGGCCGGCTGCGCGACCATGACACCCGAGCAGCGACTGAGAGTAGACCTTCTCTGGGCGGCGGCGCGCGAGTGCGACCACTTCGGGACTCTCTACGTGACCGGGATCGATGCGGAAGGCACGGTGAGCCTGCGCGCGAACGCGGACTCGCGGGCCGAGTTCCGGCCCTTCATGGATTGTTTCCGCCAGGCCGTAGCCGCGCGCATCGAGCGTCGCCGCCAGGCCGGCGAGCCGATACCCCCGGAGCTGAGCAAGGAGCCCCAGGCCGAGATCGACTGACCCGCGGCCGCGCTACTTCTTGCCCTTCATGTGCTCCCCCATCATCTTCATGTGCTCGCCCATCATCTTCATCTGGTCGGGAGACATCTGACCGTCCTTCATGCGATCCGCCATCATCTGCATGTGCTCGCCCATCATCTTCATCTGGTCTGGGGTCATCTTGCCGCCCTTCATCTGGTCGCTCATCGTCTTCATCTGACCGCCCATCATCTTCATCTGGTCCGGGGTCATCGTCCCCATCTGGGCGTATCCCGCCGTCGCCACGGCCATCGCGAGGACGATCATCGCCACTATCCTGAGCCCGCGCATCGCTGATTACCTCCAGGTGTGAGAGGCATTGCTCCGTTCGTCACGGGCGGCGGCTGGTCACCGGGGCCGTCATCCGGACGAAGGCCCGGACGAAGTCGGTCTCGGTGACGATGCCGATCAATCGGCCCTCGTCCAGGACCGGCACGGCGCCGATCTTGTGGTCCAGCATGAGCTGCCCGGCATCACGGACCGGCCGGTCCGGCCCCACCGTGATCACGGACTTGGTCATGATCTGCCCGACCGTGAGCTTCGCGAGCAGGTGGCCGATCTCCTGCGCGGAGAAGCTGGTCGCCGGCGACGGAAGGTTGAGGCGGATATCCCGGTCGGTGACGATACCGGCCAGGTTTCCCCGCGGGTCCGTCACCAGGAGATGCCGGATCCGCTCCTTGGCCATCAGCTCACGAGCGTCCCGGACAGACGTGTCGCTCCGCACCGTGATGAGACCGCCGGTCATCAGCTCACGAATCTTCATGCCGTCCTCCATCAAGCTCGGTCGATTCCGACAAGGACTCGGGCCACGACCGGGGAAGAGGCAAGCGGCGTGCCGGGCCGGCGGTCCGTGGATGCCACGTGTTTCCGAGGACTTTGGCGTGGCCTCCGGGACACCGTGTGGGGAGGTCTCGCCGCAGTGGGGCGCTCTGGCGTCGGTCACGCCTCCCTCGCCTGGCCGAGCGGCGATACCCGGCGCGGGCGTGAGCTATCGCGGCGGGGGTGGAGAGGGCTGAACGGGCGGAGCGGCCGGCGTCCAGACCCACTGCCAGGGCTGCGTCATGCCGTCGCCGTACAGGTGGTAGCAGCCCTGCTCGTAGCAGACATCACGCTGGACCAGGGGCGGAGCCTGCTGGTAGATCAGGAGCGCGGGATAGGGATACGCCTCGGGATAGGCGGGGTACGGATAGTAGTACGGATACGTCAGGGCCGTCCCGAGGGCCAGGCCACCGAGGAAGAGACCCGGCCCCCACCAGCCGATTCCGTGCGCCACGGCCTGGCCTGGCACCAGCGCGACGAGCAACATCAGGAGCACGATCCCCAGCCTCTTCATCGGTCGCTATCTCCATTGAAGCGGCGGCCTCATCGCCCGCCGCACTCGCTGGACTGACGGGCAAGGCAGATGCCGGGCGGGGACCGCCCTATCGGAGGCACATCGCCGGGTTGCGCGACCTCCGTGCCGTGCAGGGTGGGCGGCTGTTGCATCGAGGTCTCATCTGTGGAGTTCGTGCCCCGCCGGGCACGGCGCACCCTACGGGCGGGCGATCCGGCCTAGCGCGCGGCGGGGATCACCTGCCGACCGGCCCGCCGGGTCGGCGGCGCTCCGGCCACGGGGGGCACCGCCGCGAACAGGTAGCGCTCGAACCAGCCGGGAAATGTCCGCGAGTGGTGTATGACCCCCAGGGAAGACCCGCATGAGCTACCAGGTGCGGCCGGGCGCCCCCACGCATACGCGCTCTTTGCGCCGGCGCGCGCCGGCCGTCGGCGGCCTGCTCCTCCTCGTCGCCGGCGTGCTCCCCGCCACGGCCAGCGGATGGCCGGCACCTCGGCGGAATCGACGGCGGCCCTCGCCCGGGGCGAGTGGCCCACCTACGCCGGCAGCTACGCGAGCGCGAAGTACTCCCCGCTGGACCAGATCGACGCGGCGAACGTCGCGAGTCTCACGATCGCCTGGCGATGGACCTCGCCGGACCACGCGGTCCGCGCCGAGCACGCGTCGATCGACCCGAGCTGGCTCAACGAATCCACCCCGCTCATGGTGAACGGGGTGCTCTACACGAGCACCT
>DATFGS010000687.1:0-1371 GCA_035249225.1 Candidatus Methylomirabilota bacterium
AGCGGCCCTGGCCGGTGACACGCGGGACCGCCTGCCCGTCGCCACCACCATTGCCGACGGCATCGCGGCGCGCCGGGTCGGCGAGCAGACCCTGCCCTTGGCCCGACGCTACGTGGACGCCGTGGTGACCGTCAGCGACGAGGAGATCACCAACGCGATCCTCCTGCTGCTGGAGATCGAGAAGACCGTCGTGGAGGGCGCGGGGGCGGTCCCGCTGGCCGTCCTGGCCAGCCGCGCGGTCGCCCTCGAGGGGCGAACGGTCGCGCTCGCGGTCTCGGGCGGCAACATCGACGTGAACCTCATCGAGCACGACCGGGCCTTCGCGCGGGCGCCGCTGGGTGGCAGCGAGGTGGAGCTGATGCTCAAGACCTCCGGCCGCGAGCAGATCGAGGCGATCAAGCGCCAGCTGGTCCAGGAAGGCTACGTGGCTGAAGAGGTCATTCCAGCCTGAATCAGCTGGTGGGATGCCTGGCAAATCGAGCCGAGACGGCGGCTCCGGGTCCCGAAAGCCAGTCCTTGACCGTGCTGTACCCGTAGCGGAGGGCCGCGCGGCTGGCCTCGAACCCCATGGAGGGGCCCACCAGGGGGGAGGGTTTGGGCTCCGGCTGGATCACGAGGATCTCCACCCCGGGATGCTGGAGCTTCACCGCGCTGAGCCCGGTGTTGAACAGGTTGAGGCTCGAGATGTGGCCGGCCTGCTCCATGATCGCGTAGAGGCCGCCCCGCCGGATCTCGGGCCCGCCCTGCTCGTTCAGGCACTGGGGCACCGCCGGGTTGACCGCGACCATCACGTTCGCGCCCGCGTCCACCGCGAGGTCCACGTGGCCCGTGTAGCCCACGTCGCCGTCCACGTAGTCGCGGCCGCCGATCCGGTAAGGCTCGAAGAACCCCGGGATCGCGGAGGACGCGGCGATGGCTTGCGAGATCGGCACGTCCATGAGATCGCCCTGGCCGAACACCACGCGCTCGGCACGATCGAGCGCGATCGCGGCCACGAGGAGCGGCCTCGGGGTCCCGCTGAAGCGGTTCGAGAGCCCCTTCGCCTCGAATGCCTCCCGCAGGTAGGCCTCGAGTGGCGAAAGCGAGAAGAAGCCGGCCGGCATGTCGCCACCGCTGCGCGCCAGCAGGTCCGGCCACTCCAGCCGGAAATCGATCAGCGCACGCTTGCCGATGGCCCACATGAACTGGGCCACGTTGCGCGTCGCGGCCCCGAACGAGCCCTTGTGGTAAACCGCGCCGCGGTTGAAGTTGAGCGGGTCGTCGCGCTCCTCGTCCAGGATCGCGTACAGCTCGCGCGGGCGCACCCCGTTGGCCATGAGCGCGGCGACGACCGAGCCGGCGCTCGAGCCCACGTAGAGGTCGAAGTCGTTG
>DATFGS010000688.1:0-4714 GCA_035249225.1 Candidatus Methylomirabilota bacterium
CTTCCACGTCAAGGGCGGCCGGCTCGAAGAGGTCAAGGGCGAGGTCGTCCGGGAGCAGCCGTTGACGGTCTACGTCAACGAGGAGCGGTTCCTCACGCTGCTCTGCTCCCCCTTCCAGCTCGACGCGCTGGTGGTGGGCTATCTCTGGATGGAGAAGGTCGTGGAGGATCCCGCCGAGATCACCCGGCTCGACATCTCGGAAGTGGACGGGCGCGCCGACGTCACCCTGTCGCATCCGGTGACGCTGCCCACCGAGCGCATCCTCACCTCCGGCTGCGGCGGCGGGATCACCTTCCGGATCGACCCGCGCCTCTTCCCCCGGCTGCGCTCCTCGCTGCGGGTGACCCCGCGGGAGCTCGCGGGGCGGATCAAGGAGCTGTACGGACGGGCCGAGCGCTACCAGGCCTCCCGCGGCATCCACGGCGCGGCGCTGGCCGACGGCGAGCGCATCCTGGTGATGGCCGAGGACGTGGGGCGCCACAACGCGGTGGACAAGGTGAAGGGCGAGGCCCTGCTCAAGGGCATCCCGACGGTGGACCGGATCCTGCTGTCCACGGGCCGGGTCTCGTCGGAGATGCTGCTGAAGGCCGCGCGCATGGGCGTGCCGGTGGTCGCCTCGCGCACCTCGCCGACCGAGATGGCGGTGGGGCTCGCCGAGCAGCTCGGCATCACCGTGATCGGCTACCTGCGGCCGGACGCTCTCAATCTCTACGCGGGCGACGCGCTCGTCACCGACTGACGCCATGCCGGACTACTCCGGGCTGATGGCCGACTGGCAGGCGCTGCTCGTCCGGCGCGCCGCGCTGGTCGAGCCGCTCCGCTTCTGGACCGCGATCCTCGAGGGCTGGGCCGCCTGGAAGCCGCCCGCGACCCTCTCGCCGCTGGTCCGCTCCGCGGAGGAGTGCCGGGAGCGATGGCAGGCCGGGCGGCCCCTGCTGGCCGACGCCGTCCCGGAGATCCCCGCCGCCTCGATCGAGGACCTGCTGGGTCCCGTGATGGAGCGTCTGGCCGCCGACGGCCCCGAGGCGGCCGACGCCCTGCGCCGCTTCGCGGAGGCGTGGGACGACGGGCGGGTCGATCCGGCGACCCTGCTCCCAGGCCTCGAGCGCGATCCGGCGACCGGCCTCCAGGAGCCTTTCGGTCTCGGATCGCACCTGGGCGCGTTCCTGCCGGTGGCGGCGCTGCGCCCCGCCCTCGAGACCTACTTCGAGGGCGTGCGCGAGCTGCCGGACGGCGTGTGGACGCGCGGCGGCTGCCCGTGGTGCGGCGGCGCGCCCGCGTACGGCGATCTCGTGGAGGACGGCCGGCGGCGGCTCTCCTGCCACGTCTGCGGCGGCGCCTGGATCGCGGCGCGCCTCCGCTGCCCCTTCTGCGAGAGCTGGAACTCGCGCGATCTCGTCCGGCTCGTGGCCGAGGAGCTCGACGAGGGCTACTTCATCGAGGCGTGCCGCGCCTGCCACGGGTATCTCAAGGGTGTCGATCGCCGCCAGCGCTGGAACGCGGGCGCCCCGCTCGTGGAGGACTGGGGCTCGCCCCATCTCGACCTCTACGCGTCCCGCGAAGGATACTGGCGCTCCACCCCGTCCCTCGCGCACCTGCTGCCGCCCGAGGGGGAGATCCGCGCGTGAACGCCGTCCTCTACGACATCGCGCTGACCGCCTACATCCTGGCCGCGGCCGCCGCGATCGGCTCGCTCTTCGGGCGCCGCGACCAGCTCGGGTGGGTCGCCCTGCTGCTGACCCAGGCGGGCTGGATCTGCCACACCGCGGCGGTGATCGCCCGCGGCATCGAGCTGGGCCGCCTGCCCTTCATGACGATGCCGGAAGTGATCTCGCTCGTGATCTGGGCCGCGGTCCTCCTCGACTTCTGGATCGAGCGCCGCCACCGGATCCGGCCGCTCAGCGCCTTCGTGCTCCCGGTGGTCCTGGCCCTGGGACTCGGCCTGCCCACCGGCCTGCGGTCGATCGCGCTGGAGACGCCGGTGAGGAGCGGCTGGATCGTGGTGCACGTGGCGCTGGTGCTGGTGGGGCTGGCCGCGCTCGTGCTGAACTTCGGCATCGCGCTGATGTACCTGCTGCGCGAGCGGCAGCTCCGGCACAAGCGCACCGGCGCGGTCTATCGCCGCCTGCCCCCGCTCGAGACGCTGGACCGGCTCGCGGTGGGCACGCTCACCATCGGCTTTCCCTTCCTCACCGTCGGGCTCGCCCTGGGCGTGCTCTCGGCCTCCGCCGCGTGGGGGAGCCTGCTCACCTTCGATCCGCTCGCGCTCTTCTCCCTCGTGATGTGGGTGATCTACGCGGCCACCCTGCTCGGCCGCGTGATGGGCCAGTGGGGCGGCCGGCGCGCGGCCTACTACGCGATCGCGGGCTTCTGCGTGCTCCTGGCCACGCTGAGCGCGGGCGTCTTCCTCCACGGCCGGCACGGGTCCTGAGGCCATCGCCATGACCCCGGGAAGCATCCTCTTCGTGGCGGGCCTGAGCCACCGCACCGCGCCGGTCGAGGTGCGCGAGCAGCTCGCGCTCGAGGAGGAGAAGATCCGCGAGATCCTCGGGGACCTCGCGGGCCGCGGGCTCCTGGACGAGGTCATGATCATCTCGACCTGCAACCGGGTCGAGGTCTACGGGGTGGCCGCGGTGCCCGGGGAGGCGCGGACCGCCGCGTTCGGACGGCTGGGCAGCCACCGCGGGTTGCAGTGGCGCGAGCTCGAGCCGCTCGTGTACACGGTCACCGGCGACGAGGCGGCGCTGCACGCGTTCCGGGTGGCGGCGAGCCTCGACTCCATGATCCTGGGCGAGCCCCAGATCCTGGGCCAGGTGAAGGACGCCTTCGCGCTCGCCCAGTCCGTGGGCACCGCGGGGCCGGTGCTCCACGCGCTGATGAGCCAGGCGTTCGGCGCGGCCAAGCGCGTGCGCACCGAGACCGAGATCGGCCGGCTGGCGGTCTCGGTCTCCTACGCGGCGGTCGAGCTGGCGCGGAAGATCTTCGACGGGCTCGAGGGCAAGGCGGTCCTCCTGGTGGGGGCGGGGGAGATGAGCGAGCTGGCCGCGCGGCACCTCGTGGACCAGGGCGCGCTCCCGCTCTACGTGACCAACCGGACGTGGAGCCGCGCCCAGGAGCTGGCGCGGGGGCTGGGCGGCACCGCGGTCCCGTTCGATCAGCTCGCGGCCACCCTGCCGCTGGTGGACATCGTGATCACGTCGACCGCCGCGCCGGAGCCCATCGTCACCGCGGCCCAGGTGCGGGCCGCGCTCGAAAAGCGGCGGAGCCGGCCCCTGTTCTTCATCGACATCGCGGTGCCGCGCAACGTGGAGCCCGCGGTCAACGACGTCGAGAACGCTTTCTGCTACGACATCGACGACCTGCGCTCGGTGGTCGAGGCGAACCTCAAGGAGCGGCAGCGCGAGGCGCTGCGCGCGCAGACCATGCTCGAGGGCGAGGTGGTGAAGTTCGCGGGGCGCCTGCAGCAGCTCGAGGTGGTGCCCACCATCGTGTCGCTGCGGGAGAAGCTCGAGGCGATCCGGCGAGCCGAGCTGGAGCGGGCCCTCGGGCGCCTGCCCGGCGCGGGCGAGGAGACGCGGCGGGTGATGGAGGCGCTGAGCCAGGCGATCGTGAACAAGGTGCTGCACGCGCCGATGGTCAAGCTCAAGGACTCCTCCCGCGCGGGGCACGCCCGGCGATGGACCGAGATGATCTCCGAGCTGTTCGGCCTGCGCGGCCCCGGCCGGCCCGACTCGCGCGAATGAAGATTCGCCTCGGCACGCGGGGCAGCCGCCTCGCGGTGGTGCAGAGCGAAGCGGTGGCGGCCGCGCTGCGCGCGCACGGGGCCCTGGTCGAGATCGTGGTGATCCGGACTTCCGGCGACCGGCTCGCCCAGGTCGCCCTCGCCGACTTCGGCGGCAAGGCCCTCTTCGTGAAGGAGATCGAGGAGGCCCTGCTCGCCGGCCAGGTGGACGTGGGCGTGCACAGCCTCAAGGACATGCCCTCCGAGCTGCCGGACGCCCTGACGCTGGCCGCATTTCCGCTTCGCGAGGACCCGTGCGACGTGCTGCTCGGGCGGCGCGACGGGGGATGGGACGCGCTGCCCGCGGGCGCGGTGGTGGGGACGTCGAGCCCGCGGCGCCGCGCCATGGTGCTCGCGTGGCGCCCGGACCTCCGGACCGAGCCGATCCGCGGCAACGTGGACACCCGCCTCGAGAAGCTCCGCGCCGGCGCCTACGACGCCCTCGTCATGGCCGCCGCCGGGCTCAAGCGTCTGGGGCTCAGCCCGGCCCACGCCACGCCGCTCGATCCGGGCGAGTTCGTCCCCGCGGTGGGACAGGGCGTGCTGGCGGTCGAAGCCCGCCAAGCCGACCGGGAACTGCTTGAACTTCTCCGCGTCGTGGACGACACTCGAACGAGGCTCGCGGCCCTGGCGGAGCGGGCGTTCCTGGCCCGGCTGGAGGCCGGATGCCACACGCCGGTGGCGGCCCACGCGCGGCTCGAGGACGAGACCCTGGTGGTGACCGGGGTCGTGTCGAGCCCGGACGGAGCGACCGCGCTGCGTGCCAGGATCGGCGGTCCCGCCGTGGACGGTCAGCGGCTGGGCGTGGCGCTGGCGGACGAGCTCTTGGCCAAGGGGGCGAAGGCGGTTCTCGATGCGAGTCGCGGGTGATCAAGTGATGACCGAGGCGAGGGGGGATAAACCCCTGGCCGGACGAGTGGTCCTGGTGACCAG
>DATFGS010000689.1:0-11672 GCA_035249225.1 Candidatus Methylomirabilota bacterium
GCCAGCTGTAGACGGAGTGGCTCTGGGCCTGGTCGGGCGGCGCGATGGCCGCGCCCTTGCCCACCCCGAAGCCGAAGGCCTCGATGTTGAGCGCGATGTAGACCGCCACCCGCCGGTTGCCCGGCCAGCTGTAGTCCGGCCGCGCCGTGATGCTCGAGTAGTCGTAGCGCCCGTGGGTCGGCAACATGGTGGTCTTGGCCCTCCCGGCCCGCTATCATACGTCCTCATGAAGCGCCAGAACATCCAGCCGGCGTCGCTGAGCAAGCGAGTGGTGGGGGGCCACGTGCTCTACTCGCACGTGGTGGTCGTCGAGGGCAAGAAGACGATCTTCGTGTCGGGCCAGCTCGCGCGGAGCCCGAGCGGCGACGTGGTGGGAGCCGGCGACATGCGCGCGCAGCTCCGCCAGGTGGGCGAGAACATCAAGGCCGCGCTCGCCGCGGCCGGGGCGACCCTCGCCGACATCGTGAAGACCAACACCTACGTCACCGACATCGAGGAGTTCTTCAAGCACGTCGACGTGCGCATGGAGTACTTCGGCGCGCTGCCGACCAGCACCACCGTGGAGGTGCGCAAGCTCGCGCATCCGGACCTGGTGGTGGAGGTGGAGGCGATCGCGGTCATTGACTGACCCCGGGGACTGACCCGGCCGGCCCTCTGTCGCGCCCGCGGGGCCGGGTGTATGCTCCCGCCGTGGAGCGCGGCCGGTTCCGACCGCTCGGCGCCCTCGCCATCCTGGTCATCTGGCCCTGGCCCCCTGGCCGGCGCCGGGGCCTGCCGACGCGGCGGACGGGCAGATCACCCTCGCCGTCCACGTCTCGCTGGCTCCCATGTGGTTCGATCCGGGCGAGACGCTCGGCGTCATCACGCCCTTCCTGACGCTGTACGCGCTCCACGACGCGCTCGTGAAGCCGATGCCGGGGAACGCCTGGGCGCCGTGCCTGGCCGAGTCGTGGACGCAGTCGAAGGACGGGCTCACCTACGAGTTCGTGCTGCGACGGGGCGTGCGGTTCCACAACGGCGACCCGTTCACCGCCGACGACGTGAAGTTCTCCTTCGAGCGGTACCGGGGCGCCGCGGCGAGCACCCTGAAGGCGCACGTCGCCGCCGTCGAGATCGTCGACACGCACCGCGTCCGCTTCCGGCTCAAGCAGCCGTGGCCCGACTTCATGAGGTTCTACGGGACGCCCGCCAGCGGGGCGGCCTGGATCGTGCCGAAGGCCTACCTCGAGCGGCGGCTACCCGGACATCGACGCGCTCTTCCGGGACCAGGCCGCCGAGGTCGACCGCAAGCGCCGCGAGACGCTGCTCCACCGGATCCAGCAGCTCATGCACGAGCGCGCGATGTTCGCGCCGATCGTGGAGCCGCCGCTCCTCATCGGCATCGGGTCGCGGCTCGCCGAAACGCCCTCGATCCCGGGGCATCCGTACCTCTCGCCCTACGAGGACCTCCGGCTCAGGTAGCGCGGCTCGCGATCGCCGCCGCGATCTCGCGCCCCCGCGCGGCGCCCCGCTCCGCGAACTCGCGGCAGAGCCCCGCGTAGCGCGCGGGATCGAGCAGCGCTTCCATCTGCGACGGGGTGAGCCCGGCGCTCACGTGCGGATCGAGCGCGAGCATCTCCCGGAACGGGCGGCCCTCCGTCACCGACCCCTGCGCGGCGTCGTACACCGCGTCGTGCGCGCGCTGCCGGCCGATCTGCTTGCCCAGCTCGAGCATGAGCGCCTCCGCCATGATGAGGCCGCCCGAGAGGTCGAGGTTCTCCCGCATCCGGTCCGGGAAGACCTGAAGTCCGTCGAAGAGCGCCATCATCCGCTGCAGCATGTCGCCGGTCAGCTCGCAGGCCTGCGTGATCGCCCGGCTCATCATGATGCTGGTGGTGCGGTCGGCCTCGTGCTCGGTCTGCATCGCCTCGAGCGCCAGCGGCGCCAGGGCGCGGATCTGGGCGGCCGCCGCGATGATGTCCTGCGAGAGCTTGGGATTGCGCTTCTGCGGCATCGTGCTGCTGCCCACCGTGCCGGGCGGCACCGGCTCCTCCACCTCGCCGAACTCCTGCTTCATCAGCGTGTAGATCTCGCGCCCGATCTTGCTCGAGGTGGCCGCGAGCATGCCCAGCAGCAGCACGTACTCGGCCTGGTGGTCGCCGATGGTGCGCGCGGGCAGGGGCATCGGGCGCATACCGAGGTGAGCGGCCATCCGCTCCTGGGTGGCGAGGCCCAGCTCGCCCAGCGAGGCGAGCGTGCCCGCACCGCCGCCCAGCATGGCCACGAACACGCGGTCCTCGCAGCCCTGCAACCGCTCGACGTGGCGGCCGAGCTCGTCGATCCACACCGCGACCTTGAACCCGAAGGTGGCCGGCACCGCGTGCTGCCCGTGGGTGCGTCCCGGGAGCAGCACGTCCTTGGTGCGCTCGGCCAGGTCGGCCAGCGTGGTCAGGATCGCGGCGAGCTGGCGCAGGAAGATCTCGTGGGCGCGGCGCACCTGGAGGAGCTGGCCGGTCTGGGTGACGTTCTGGGTGGTGGCGCCCCAGTGCACGTAGCCGCCCGCGTCGCCCTCGCAGGCGCGATCGAGCTCCCACACCAGCGGCACCAGCGGGTGCCCGGTGCGGGCCAGCCCCTCGCGCACCGCGCTCAGGTCGAGAAAGGACAGGTGCGCCTTGCGGACGATCTCGCGCGCGGCGGGCTCCGGGATGATCCCGAGCTCGGCCTGCGCCCGGGCGAGCGCGGCCTCGACGTCCAGCCACGACTGAAAGCGCGCGGGCTCCGTGAACAGCGCGCGCACCCCCGGATCCTCGATCCTGAGCGAAGTGGGCTCTTCCAGCATGGCCGATTCTGTCGCACGGCACCTACGCCTTGTCAACGCCGGCGAGGGGTCAGGTCTTACATTCCGACATCTCCGGCGCTATGATGCCGGGCCATGGGCAAGCTCGACGGGAAGGTGGCGCTGATCAGCGGCGGGGCGCGGGGGCAGGGCGCGGCGGAGGCGGAGACCTTCTGCCGCGAGGGCGCGAAGGTCGTCTTCGGCGACGTGCGCGACGACGACGGCAAGAAGGTCGAGGCCGCCATCCGCGCCGCCGGCGGCGACGCGGTCTACACGCATCTCGACGTGGCGATCGAGGCGGACTGGCAGGCCGCGGTGCGGCTCGCGGTCGACCGCCACGGACGGCTCGACGTCCTGATCAACAACGCGGCGATCACGATCCCCCGCGTGCCGATCGAGGAGCGCACGGTCGCCGACTGGGACCGGGTCATGGCGGTGAATGCGCGCGGCGTCTTCCTCGGCACCAAGCACGCGATCCCCGCGATGCGGCGGGCTGGCGGCGGCTCGATCGTGAACATCTCCTCGATCGCGGGCATCGGCCAGTCACTCCACCAGGAGCCGGCCTACGCCGCGAGCAAGGGCGCGGTGCGCATCTTCACCAAGGTGACCGCGTCGCAGCACGCGAAGGACAAGATCCGCTGCAACTCGGTGCACCCGGGCCCGGTGGACACCGAGATGTTCCACAGCTCCTTCCGCGACCCGGACGCGATGGCGCGGCGCCTGCAGCGCATCCCGCTGGGGCGCATGGGCACGGTGGCCGAGATCGTGAGCGCGGTGCTCTACCTCGCCTCCGACGACGCCTCCTACATGACGGGCAGTGAGATCCTGATCGACGGCGGCGCGCTGGCCCAGTGAGCGGCCGGCGGGGGCTCGACCCGCCCACCGGGACCGCGCCGGTCACGCGCCGACGGCTGCTGGCCTCCCTGACCGCCGGACTCCTGTCGGGTCCGGCGGCCGCGCGCGCGCAGTCCGCCGGCGGCCCGGTCCGGATCGGGATGCTGCCGCTCGGCTCACCCGCGAGCGCCTACGACCAGTCGCTGGTGGAGGCGTTCCGGCAAGGGCTCCGCGACGCGGGGCTGATCGAGGGCCGGCACGTCATCCTCGAGGTCACGTGGATCGCGAGCGAGCCGGATACCTATCAGATGGTGGACGACCTGCTGGATCGGGGCGTCAAGCTGCTGATCCCGTGCGGCTCGAGCGCCTCGGCCGCCGCGCTGCGCCAGACGAAGACGGTCCCGATCGTGTTCATCAGCGTGGGCAATCCGGTCGGGATCGGCCTCGCCAAGACGCTGTCCCACCCGGGCGGCAACGCCACCGGATTCAGCGACATGCTCGCGGAGCTGAGCGGCAAGTACGTGGAGCTGGCCCGCGAGGTCGGCAAGCCGCGCGCGCCCGTCGAATATCTCTGGCACACGCTCTGGCCCGACGGCCAGTACCGCTACCAGGCCACCGAGAAGGCCGCGAAGGTGCTCGGGGTGAAGCTCCGGTCGCGGGGGATCGGCGACATCGACGAGATCAACTACGTCATGGACGGGATGAAGAGCGACGGCGCCGGCGCGATCATCGTCCAGCCGAGCCCCTTCACCTTCCGCCAGCGGCACCGGATCGTGGAGGCCGCGACCAGCCACGGCCTCGGCACGATCTACCCGTTTCCGGCCGCGGCCGCCGACGGCGCGACGATCGCGTTCGGCCCGGACTACGTCCACATGTACCGGCGGGTCGGCGTCTACGTGGACCGGATCCTCAAGGGGGCCAGGCCGGCGCAGCTGCCCGTGCAGCAGCCCACTAAGTTCGACCTGATCGTCAACCTGAAGGCCGCGCGGGCGGTGAACCTGGCGATCCCGCACCCGCTGCTGCAGCGGGCCGATCAGGTCATCCAGTAACCCGCGCCGTCTACGTCGCGGCCCGCGTGCCCCCGTAGGCCTCGCTCGGCGCGACCTTGCCGTTCCCGAAGATGAGCTGGGCGCGCCGGTTCACCACCGCGGACCAGTTGCCCACCGCGGTCTCCGACCACTCGGCATCGGGCCGCGGCTCGTCGTCGAAGTTGCCGTAGGTGTCCACCCCGCGCATCAGCATGGCCTGCTGGCGGATCCGGGGCGGCTTGGCCCAGGTCGGGAGCATCTCCACGAGGAGCAGGAAGCGCCGGTCGGGGCCCGCGTTCGTGCCGGAGCCGTGCACCAGGGAGTTGTCGAAGAGCACCATCTCGCCCGGCTGGAGCGCGAAATCCACCGCCTTCGACTCGTCGAACTCGTCGACGATGAACTGCCCCTTGGCGAGGATGCTGTGGGGATCTTCGCTCTCGTCGTGCTTGAGGATGCCCCACCTGTGCGACCCCGGGATGCCGCGCAGGCACCCCTGGGCCACCCCGCACTCGGACAGGGCCAGCCCGCCCAGCACCACCGGGATCGCGGCCCCGTAGGCGGAGTCCTGATGCCAGCCCGCGAAGGTCTGGCCGTCGGCCTTCTTGACGCGCCAGGCCATGCTCCAGCAGCGGAGGTTCGGCCCGATCAGGTCCTCGAAGATGTCGAGGATGTGCCGGTCCTCGGCGATGTCCAGCACCCAGGGGCAGAGCAGGTGCGACTTGGTCTTCATCTTCTTGATGTCGGGGACGCGGGCCTCGAGGGCCTCGAACCGCTCCCGGTAGTGGCGGGCGCGCTCCGCGCTCATCACCCTGACCGGAGAGAGGCAGCCGTCCCGCTCGAACGCCTGAACCTGGGCTTCCGTCAGCACCTTGGGCATCCCATGAGCCTCCAAACCTTGACTCCTCCCGGCGATGCCCCATAGAGTAGCGCAACTCGACGCCGAACTCTCCCCCGGAAGGAGCCGCGAACATGAGCCACTGGCGCACCACGGTTGTCCTCCTCTCCCTGGTCCTGGCCCCGCTCACCGCGGGCGCCGCCCCCGCCGGAAAGGTCGTGATCGCGCAGGGCGTGGACCCCACCACGCTCGACATGATGAACCAGCAGGAGCAGCCGGCGTCGAACGTGGGCGCGCAGATGTTCGAGTCCCTGATCGAGCGGGACCAGAACCTCAAGCTGGTGCCCGCGCTCGCCGCCGAGATGCCGAAGCTGGTGGCGCCGACCGCCTGGGAGTTCAAGCTGCGCCGGGGTGTCAAGTTCCACAACGGCGAGGACTTCAACGCGGAGTCGGTCAAGTTCAGCATCGAGCGTCTGGCCAACCCGGCCAACAAGCTGCGCGGCTCCTCCTCGTTCGCGCCGATCGACCGGGTCGAGATCGTCGACCCCTTCACGGTGCGGATCCACACCAAGAAGCCGTGGCCGGTGTTCCTGAGCCACATCGCCCTGCGCCAGGCCGCGATGTACCCGCCCAAGGAGTACGCGGGCAAGGACGCGGTCGCGATCTCCCGGGCCCCCATCGGCACCGGGCCGTACAAGTTCGTCCGCTGGTCCAAGGACGAGGAGATCGTGATGGAGGCCTTCCCCGGTTACTGGGGCGGGGCCGCCAGGATCAAGACGGTGGTCTTCAAGCCGATCCCCGACGATGCGGTGCGGGTGGCCTCGCTGCAGAACGGCGAGATCGACGTGGCGGTGAACATCCCGCCCCACCTGGGCGGCATCATCGAGAAGCACCCGAAGCTCTTCCTGAGCACCGCGCCGTCCATCCGGACCATCCAGCTCATGATCTACACCCACCAGATGGACGCCGCCCACAAGCCGACCGGCCCCTACGCCGGGCCGACCGCGGACAAGCGCGTCCGCCAGGCGCTGTCCGCCGCCATCGACGCCGACGAGATCATCAAGGGCGTGATGGACGGCAAGGCGGTCCGGGTGGCGACCATGCTGCCGAGCCTGCACTTCGGCTTCGACCCGTCGCTCAAGCCGGTCAAGCAGGACCTGGCCCGGAGCAAGAAGCTGCTGGCCGAGGCCGGGTTCCCCAACGGGCTCGAGATCGTGCTGAACGGCCCGCAGGGACGCTACGTGCGGGACAAGGAGGTCGCGGAGGCGGTCGCGGGCCAGCTCACCAAGGCCGGGATCAAGACCACGCTGCGCACCTTCGAGTTCGTCAACTACCTGAACAACATGGTGTACGTGCACAAGGCCGGCCCGGTCTGGCTGATCGGCTGGGGGCATCCCACGATGGACGCCGAGGCCATCTACGTGCCGCTCTTCAAGTCGCCCAACATCTTCGTGAACTGGCACAACGAGGACTTCAACGGGATGGTGGAGCAGGCGCAGTCGGAGATGGACGAGAAGAAGCGCCTCGCCCAGTACCACCGGATCAACAAGCTGTGGATCGAGGAGGTCCCCGCGATCCCGCTCTACCAGCAGATCGATCTCTACGGCGCCAACAAGCGCCTGGTCTGGAAGGCGCGCAGCGACGAGCTGATCCGCGCCTACGACATGGCGATAAAGTAGGGCGAGGCGCAGCCGAAGGCGAGCCGAGCGGATACAAGAAAAACAGTACCAGGCGAGCTACAGATGATCGGGGGCGTCGCGGGCCGGCGGGTCCGCGGCGCCCTCGCGCTTCGCTTCGGCCGGCGGCGGGGTCGAGAGCCGGATGCGGCGCATGAGCGGGAGCAAGAGTGGCGCGGCCGCGAACATCACCGCCAGCATCCAGAAGGTGTCCGTGTAGGCCAGGAGCTGCGCCTGCGTCACCGTCTCGCGATACAGCATGGCCACCGCCCGACGCTCGGCGGTGAAGGCGTCGGTGCCCTGGGTGGCGAAATATCCCGTCCAGGTCGCCAGCCGGGCGCGCGTCGCCGAGTCCCACACCGTGACGTGGCTCACCAGCGTGGACTGGTGGAACTGGCTGCGCTGGGCCAGGAGCGTCGTCATCAGCGCGATGCCCACGCTGCCCCCCACGTTCCGCATCATCCCGTAGGCCGCGGTGGCGTTGACCAGCTTGTCGCGCCGGATCGTGGCGAGGGCGAGGGTCGAGAGCGGGACGAAGATGAACCCGACCGCGATGCCCTGGACGAGGCGCGGGAGCGCGAGCGCCCAGTAGTCCATCCCGAGCGTGAGCGACGTCATCATGTAGAGGCTGACCGCGTTCAAGAGACACCCGAAGGCCAGCATCATCCGCTGATCGACCCGCGTGACGATGCCGGAGGCGAAGAGCGACAGGATGTTGCCAACGCCGCTCGGAGCCAGCACGAGCCCGGCGGTCCATGCGTCATAGCTCAGGAGCTTCTGGGTGAAGACCGCGACCAGCAGCATGCTCGAGAACATGCCGAAGCCGATGACCGAGATCAGCGTCGCGCCCATCGCGAAGTTACGGTCGGTGAAGACGGTCAGGTCCAGGATGGGGTCGTCGGCCCTCATCTCTCGGATCAGGAACGCGGCGAGCGCGCCGACCGCGACGACGGCCATCGTGAGGATCACCGTCGAGTCGAACCACTCCTCGCGCTCCCCGCGATCCAGGACGAGCTGGAGGCACCCGAAGCCCACGACCATCAGCCCGAGGCCCCACGCGTCGATCCGTCCGCGCTTCTTCTGAAACGGCGAGTCGAACAGGCACGCGGTCGCGAGGAGGAAGCCCACCACCCCGACCGGCAGGTTGATGTAGAAGATCCAGCGCCACGACCACTCGTCGGCCAGATATCCGCCGACGGTCGGCCCCAGGATCGGGCCGAGGATGAAGCCGACCCCCCACACCGCCATCGCCATCCCGCGCTGATGGAAGGGGAAGATCTCCCAGAGAATGGCCTGCGAGAGCGGGATGATCGGCCCGCCGCCGAGCCCCTGGAAGATCCGGGCCGCGATCAGGGTGGTCAGGTCGGGCGCGGCCCCGGAGATGAACGAGCTGACCGTGAACAGGGTGCAGCAGATCAGGAAGAACCGCTTGCGCCCGAACACGCTGACGAGCCATCCGGTGGCCGGGATGACCACCGCGTTGGCGGCCAGGTACGAGGTGATCACCCACGAGACCTCGTCGAGCCCGGCCGAGAGCGATCCTTGAAGGTGCGGGAGCACGACGTTGGTCACGCTCGTGTCCAGGATCTGCATGAAGGCCACCACCATGACCGTGAGGGTGATGGCCCACTTCCGCCCCGCCGAGATCGGCGGAAGGTCGGGTGCGGGGGTGGTCATGCCGGGGAGGCCGGCGTCTCGGCCCCGGAACTCCTCAGACCGACTGGCCGGCCCGGAGCTCCTCGCCCCAGGGCTCCATGGCCGGCCGCAACGGGGTGAATTCCCGCACGCGGCCCGCCACCCCGTTCAGGATCCTGTCGATCGTGGCCCGCTCGGCCGCGGAGAGCTGAAGCTCGGCGCCCGCGTCGTTGGCGTCCACCTCGGCCGGCGTGCGGGCCCCCACCAGCGCGGTGCTGATCGCGGGGTTCCCCAGCACCCACGCGAGCGCGATCTGGCTCAGCGGCACCCCGCGGGGCTCGGCCACCTCGCGGCGCAGCCGCTCCACCACGGAGACGTTGGTCTTGAGGTTGTCCCCGCGGAAGATCGGCTGACCGAACGCGACCCCGCCCGCGCGCCAGTCGCGCGCGGGATCGAAGGTCGTGGTCGCGGTGAAGGCGCCGGTGAGCAGGCCGTGGCCGAGCGAGCCGTAGCCCATCACCCCGATGCCGTGCTCGACGCAGAGCGGGAAGGTCTCCTGCTCCTGGCGCCGGTCGAGCATGTGGTAGCCCACCTGCGAGACGTCCACGCGCCGGGTGCCCATGCACTCGGCGAGCATCGCGCCGGTGAAGTTGGACACCCCGACGAAGCGGGCGCGGCCCGAGCCCACCACCTCCTCGAGCGCGCGCATGCTCTCCTCGAACGGGGTGGCCGCGTCCGGCCAGTGCACGAGCAGCACGTCCACCCAGTCCGTGCGCAGCCGCTTGAGGCTCGCGTCGACCTCGCGGAGGATGTTCGCCCGGCTCGCGTCGCGCAGCGGGCCCGGCTGGCCGGGCGGGGGCGCCTTCACCCCGCACTTGGTGACGAGGACGACGTCCTTGCGGCGCTTCTCCAGCGCGCGCGCCACCACTTCCTCCGAGTGGCCCGCGCCGTAGGCGGGCGCGGTGTCCACGCAGTTCACCCCGCGGTCGAGCGCGCGGTGGATCGCCTTCACCGCCTCGTCGTCCTCGATCGCGCCGTAGCGATCGCCGGCCATCGGCCAGCAGCCGAAGCCCACCACGGAGACCTTCAACCCGGTGCGGCCGAATGGACGGTAGCGCATGGTCAGCCTCGCAGGGATGCGTCGGCGCCGGGGGCGCCGGCGGAGAGATAGACGCGGGCGACGCGCGGCCCGACCGTCGTGGCCACGTGGTGGAGCCCGAGGCCGTGCCGCGCCGCGACCTCGGCGGGCGAGATCTCGAGATCGCCCTGGCGGCCGATGATCACGACCTCGTCGCCCACCGCGGCGTCGGGGACGCCGGTCAGGTCGATGCGCGTGTGCTCGAGCGACGGCGAGCCGATCAGCGGCGCGGCCCGGCCGCGCACGAGGACGCGGTCGGCGTGGAGCCAGCGCAGCCCGTCCGCCGATCCCATCGGGATCACGCCCAGGCGCAGCGGCGCGGTCACCGGAAAGGGCGCGGCTTCGGCGAACCGCTCGCGCGGCGCCAGCTCCTTGAGCGCGATGACGCGCGAGGTGAGGGCGCGGAGCGCCGGGCGCAGCGGGACGGGCGGCGTCTCGCCCGGGAACGTGATGCCGTACAGCATGCGCCCGGGGTCCACCGCGTTGAGATAGGTGTGCGGGAAGCGCAGGAGGAACGGGCTCGCGGCGAGGAGCCGCACCGGCACCCGCACCCCGCGGGCCTCCAGCTCGTCCACCACCGCGATGAACCGGCCGAGCTGCCAGTCGGCGTACGCGGGATCGCCGCCGACCTCGGAGTGGGGGTGGGCGCACAGCCCGCCGAGGCGGAGGTGGCGCAGCTCGAGCATCGCGAGGATCGTCTTGACCGCCTGCTCCGCGGGCACGCCGAGACGCTCGAGGCCGACGTCGATCTTGACGAAGACGTCGCAGGGGCCGGTCGCGGCCTCGGCATACGCCCGCGCGGCGTCGAGATCCACCAGGGTCGGGATCAGGCGGTGGGCGAGGGTATCCGCCGCCGCGGCCGGGAGCGAGTTCGGATACACCAGGACCGGCGCGGTGATGCCCCGCGCGCGGAGCCGGATGCCCTCGGTCACGTCGGCCACCGCGAGGTAGTCGGCGCCGCTCCGCACGAACACCGCGCCCATCTCGGCGGCACCGTAGCCGTAGCCGTCGGCCTTGATCACGGCAAAGATCTTGCGCGCGGGGCCGACGAGCCCCCGGACCGCGCGCAGGTTCCCGGCGGTCGCATCGAGATCGATCTCGAGCGCGGTGGGACGGAGCGGGCCGACGGCCATGGACGTGACCTCCAGGCTGAGATCGGCGCCGCGGGGCGGCGCCCGCACGCAGCATAACCCGCCCGCCGCGCCTGTGGTAGGATCCCCGCCGTCCCATGACCACCACCTCCCCGCGCGATCTCGTGGGCTACGCCGGCAATCCTCCTCACCCGCAGTGGCCGGGCGGGGCGCGGATCGCCGTGAACTTCGTGATGAACTACGAGGAGGGCTCCGAGTACAACGCGGCCGACGACGGCTTCTCGGAGAGCACGCTGACCGAGTCGGGAGCCGCGAACTACGGCGTGAAGGGCCGCGACCTCGCCGCCGAGGGATTGTTCGAGTACGGCAGCCGGGTCGGCTTCTGGCGCGTGCAGCGCATCTTCAAGGAGCGCGGGCTGCCGCTCACCGTGTTCGGCTGCGCGCTCGCGCTCGAGCGCAACCCGGCGGTGACCGCGGCGATCCGCGAGTCGGGCTGGGACGTGTGCTCGCACGGCTGGCGCTGGGTCAAGCACTACGAGCTCAGCGAGGACGAGGAGCGCAAGCACATCCGGATGGCGGTCGAGTCCATGAAGAAGACGGTGGGCGAGCGGCCGCTCGGC